>NZ_JBSGBF010000002.1:0-225521 GCF_053601115.1 Streptomyces sp. NPDC004788 | reverse complement strand
CGCGACCGGTGTCGGCGCCGCGGCCCGCCAGAAGGTGCTCCAGCAGCACAAGGAGAACGTCGACAACCCGCAGACCGGCTTCATCCGGTACGCGGTGTTCCCGCAGACGGTCATCCCGAACATCGAGTGCCGCAAGGCCATCATCTACGCGGCCGACTCCAAGTCCCTGCAGACCGCCCGTGGCGGCCCGCAGGCCGGTGGCGACATCGCCCCGAACATGCTCCCGCCGGCCATCAAGGGTTCCGACCCGACGGCCGACCCGTACGGCAAGCTCTCCGGCGCCCCCGACCTGGCCAAGGCCAAGGAGGCGCTGAAGAAGTGCGGCAAGCCGAACGGCTTCAAGACGACGATCGCGGTCCGCAACAACAAGAAGATCGAGATCGCCACCGCCGAGTCGCTGCAGAACTCGCTGAAGGCCGTCGGCATCGACGCCCAGATCGACGCCTTCGACGGCGCCCAGACCGCCGGCATCATCGGTTCGCCGAAGGTGGTCAAGGAGAAGGGCTACGGCATCATCATCCAGGGCTGGGGCGCCGACTTCCCGACCGGCCAGGGCTATCTGCAGCCGCTCGTGGACGGCCGCTTCATCCTGCAGAGCGGTAACTACAACTTCTCCGAGCTGAACGACCCGAACGTCAACGGCCTGTTCGACAAGGCGTTGAAGGAGACCGACCCGGACAAGGCCGGCGAGATCTACAAGCAGATCAACACGAAGGTGTCGGAGGACGCGCTCTACCTGCCCTTCACCTATGAGAAGAACATCATCTGGCGCAGCTCGCGACTGACGAACGTCTACACGGCCGGCGCCTACAGCGGACAGTACGACTACGCGTCGCTCGGCGTCGTGAAGTAGCCGTAGCCGGCCCCTTCCAGTACGTCGGCCGGGGGGGACCGATCACCAGCCGAGCTCGAACGAGGAAGGCCCAGGTCAGTGACCTGGGCCCGCCTCATCGCTCTGTCGTTTCGAAGCCGGCCGGCTTCACCGCGGCGCTGTCACCGGGACGCCCACCACGTCGACGGCGCCGCCGCGACGTACCCCAGCGACTCGTACAGCGGCCTGCCCAGCTTCGAAGAGGTGAGCGTGAGCGGGAGGTCCGCCAGGTGGGCGAGGGAGCCGAGCATGACGGCACGGCCCACCCCGCGCGACCGGAAGGCCGGCGACGTGCCGACCCAGTAGTGGCTGCCGACGCCGTCGTCCACGACGCTGACGGCGGCTCCGGCCGGGACGCCGTCGCGCGTGGCGACGAACACGTCCACGCCGGGCTGCTCGATCAGCGCCGCCGGGAACAGCTCGCCGGGACGGTAGGGCTCGAATCCGGCCAGTTCGAAGCCCTCGATCACGATCCGCTCGGCCGCCTGGAGCTCCTCGGCGCGCCGTACCCGGAACACGTCCGGGTCCGGCACCGGTTCGCCGACGGGCCCCGGCGGGCGCAGCATGACCGGCATCTGCCAGTTGCGCAGGCCCAGGTGGCTCAGGTCGGTCGAGCTGAACGGATCCTCGGCGTTCACCGGACCTGCGGCCCGGCGTACCAGCTCGCCGATCTCGGCCAGTTCGCCCGGGTCGAGGTCCGGCTCCTGGATCAGGATCCGCAGGCCGGCGCGGGCGTCGCCGTCGACCGCGACGAATCCGCGACGCCGGATGACCTCGTGCCCCCGGCAGCGGCCGGTCGCGGTCCAGAAGGCGGCGGAGTTACGGGCCTGACGTGTCGGCGCCTCGGCCAGGGTGACGGACATGGGCGGGTCGGCCTGTGTGGATCGTGTTGTCATTGCGCCTACGGTACTGCGCAACTGCCCCACTGCGCGGGCCAATTCCGTGCGGGCCGACTGGGCCACCTGTGCGACCGGGCGAGCCGGCAGCGCCAGGGCGGCGCCCCGTGCCTTCGTCGGTGTCCTACGGTTCCGTCCCTCTTCACCCCCGCCCCGGACGCACCTGCCCGCCGGCCGGCACGGTGAGGGCCTCGGGGCGGCCCTGCTGCGGGACCGGCTTGTCGGTAGTGTGACAATGCGTACGCGTTTCCGGCGGATAGTGATGAGGGTGCGATGAGTGAGCCGACGAAGCCCGAGGTCGACGCTCCGAAGGGTGACGCACCCGCCGAGCTGACCATCCGGGATCTGGTCGTCGGGGACGGGGTCGAGGTCAAGGCGGGCATGGTGGTCAGGGTCCACTATGTCGGGGTGACCTTCGAGACCGGGAAGGAGTTCGACGCGTCCTGGGACCGGGGCGAGCCGTTCAAGTTCGCCCTGGGCGGTGGCAGGGTCATCAAGGGCATGGACCGGGGCGTGAGAGGGATGAAGGTCGGCGGCCGGCGCGAGATCATCGTTCCCCCGCGTCTCGGCTACGGCAAGCAGTCGCCCTCACCGTTGATCCCGGCGGGCTCGACCCTGGTCTTCGTGGTGGACCTGCTCGACTCGTACTCCGGCGCCGCCGGTTGGAGCAAGCCCTGACACCCCCCTCCTGACTTCGGCGGCTTCGAGCACCACGCCCCCGCACCGCACGAAAGGCCGCCCTCTCAGGTCTCCTCGTACTCGTCGTGTCGGCGCAGCCAGTGGGTCTCCTCGCCCTCCTCGTGACGGCCCAGCGGGGTGCGGTCGAGGAGGCCGTAGTAGGCCATGGCGGGCTCCAGGCCGCGGGCGCTGGTGACGTACGTCCGGTAGACCGTGTCCTGCGACCGTGCGTAGCAACTCAGCCCGGGGCCCTCGGTGACGTAGCCGAGCGCGTCCGTGCCGCACGCCTCGGCCATCTGGCGCACGGTCGCGGGAATCCCGCCCTGGAGGAACGGCCTCAGCTCCTCCTCCGTGTGCTGGAAGCCGAGGTCGCGGTGGAAGTCGCCGCCGCCCGCAGAGACCCAGTCGAAGTGCCAGCCCATCCGTTCCCGGTAGGCGAGGAGCTTCTCGACCGGCGCACGCGAGGAGCAGATCAGGGTCACGTCGCGAGCCTTGAGGTGAACCGCGTTGGGATCGAGGGTGTCCGCTATCGAGGAGCACACCGGGCATCCGGCCGCGTAGGGCGGGCCGAACATGAAGTGGTAGACGAGCAGCTGTGAGCGCCCCGCGAAGAGGTCCGCGAGCGACCTGGTCCCGCTCTCGGTCTCGAAGCGGTAGTCCTTCTCGACCCGTACCCAGGGGAGGTCCCTCCGCTTGCGCGCGAGCTCGTCACCGCGCCGCGTGAGCTCCTTCTCCTGCGCCAGGAGCTCCTCTCGGGCTGCCTCGAACTCCTCCTGCGTGCCGACCTTGTGCTCGTGCATCGCCTGTCCCTCCTGTGCGGGAGGAAGCGCCCCGTCGCGCCGGGCGGGCTCCTGGGTTGTGGGACGGAGGTGCCGGTGGTGCGGCCGAGTCTGCTGCCGGCGAGTCCGAACGTCTCGCTCTTCGGTCCGGACCCCGGGAGCTTCTCCTCCTTCAAGGCTAGAGGCAGCCCGTGCTTGTGCCACGTGGCAGCGGGAGCCGGCGGGGGCCTCAGTGCGAGGGTTTCGTCACGTTCCGTGTCGACCCCGGGGCTGCGGGAGCCCTGGGCGGCCGAACGGGGCCCTCGCTCACCTGGAAGCCGGCCGGGTGACGCCTGCCGTTCACCTTCCCGCCATCCCGCCTCCGGAACATCAGTGATCATCTGAGCGACATCCAGCTACACCCAAGGAGGATCACGGTGCGTTTCCGGCGTTCGGGACGGTCCGGCCGATGGAGAGGGGCCATCGCGGTGGCGCTGGGCGGCGCGCTGCTCGCCGGCTGCGCGGGCGGCTCCGACGGAGCGGACGAGCCGCCGTCGACGGAGGCCGCGCCGCACGTCGAATGCGCCCCGTCCGGACAGGTGAGCGGGTCGGGTTCGTCAGCCCAGCAGAACGCGATGGAGCGCTGGATCCGGCAGTACCAGCTCGCCTGCAAGAACGTCCAGGTCGCCTACAACCCGCTCGGTTCGGGGGCGGGCGTCGCCCAGTTCCAGCGCGGCGCGACCACGTTCGGGGGCACGGACCAGGCGCTGAGCCCGGAGGACGTGGAATCCACCAAGGACGTGTGCCCCGGAGGTCGCGCCATCGACCTGCCCATGGCCGGCGGCCCGGTCGCCATCGGCTACAACCTGGCCGGAGTCAGCGATCTCGTCCTCGACGCGCCGACCCTCGCCCGGATCTTCGACGGGCGGATCACCCGGTGGAACGACCCGTCGATCCAGCGCCTCAACCCCGGTACGACGCTGCCGGACATCGACGTGATCCCGCTGCACCGCGCGGACGACTCCGGTACCACGCAGAACTTCAACGCCTACCTCCGGGGCGCGGCACGGAAGTCCTGGCCGTACCCGGCCGACAAGAAGTGGCAGGCCCAGGGCGGCCAGTCGGCCAGCGGTTCGGACGGTGTCTCCCGTGCGGTGACGCAGTCCGATGGCGCGATCGGCTACTTCGAGCTGTCCTTCGCCGTGGAACGGAAGATCGCGACGGTCCGCATCGCCACCGGCGCCGCCGAACCGGTCCCGCCGACCCCCCGGAGCGCGTCGCTGGGCATCGCGCAGGCCGAGATCACGGGCGAAGGCAAGGACCTCACGCTGAAACTCGACTACCGGACCAGGGCCGAGGGCGCGTACCCGATCGTGCTCGTGACGTACGAGATCGTCTGCGACACCGGCAACCAGCCCGACGGGCTGCCCGCGCTCAAGTCCTTCCTCACGTACACCGCGAGCGAGGAGGGCCAGGCCGAGCTGGACGCGTACCACTACGCGCCGCTGCCCACGTCCGTGGCGACCGAGGTCCGCAAGGTCGTCAGCACGCTGTCCTGACCCACCTCGTCCGCCTAGCACGCGCTTCGCCCCTCTGCTCGGGTGACCGGGGCCGGCCGCGAGGCGGCGGTCAGCGCGTTCGCGGCGCGGAGAGCCGGCGGCGCAGTTCGCTGGGGGTGTGGCCGGTCCAGCGGGTGACGGCGCGATGGAGGGTCCGGGAGTCGGCGCAGCCGTTTCGGTGCTCTGTTCGGCGTTCCGGCGCAGCAGGGCCGACAGGCCCGGTCGGGCGTAGGCTCCCGGATCAGCGGCTCGCGTACGGCAGGAGGGCCATCTCCCGGGCGTTCTTGACGGCGGTGGCGAGGGCGCGCTGCTGCTGGGCCGTCACGCGGGTGACGCGGCGGCTGCGGATCTTCCCCCGGTCGGAGACGAACTTCCGCAGCAGGTCGGTGTCCTTGTAGTCGATGTACGTGATGCCGGCCGCGTCGAGCGGGTTGGGGCGTGACTTCACGGGCTTGCGGGTGTCGGGGCGTCGGGCCATGAGGCGGCTCCTTCGAGTGAGCGTTTCGGTGGGGTCGTACGAGGTCAGGCGGCGTCGAGCAGTGCGTCGAACGCGGCGGGCAGGTGCTTCCACGCCTCGCGCCCCGCCCGGTATTCGGCGTCCGTCAGGAGACAGGAGTCGAGGAGCCGTTCGAGCCCGTCGCGGTCGAGGCCGGGTGAGGTGAAGACGAGGTGCTGGCAGCGGTCGCCGTGCTCGGGGTGCCAGTCGAGCGCGGCGGCGGCGCGGCGCATCGGCGGGACCATCGCCCAGGCGGCGTCGGGCAGCGACGCCAGCCAGGGGCCGGCGCTCTCCACGCACAGCGCGCCGCCGGCCGCGTCCCAGGCGAGCAGGGTGTCCGGGCGGTCGGCGAGCCAGAACCGCCCGCGGCTGCGGGCCGCCGCACAGCACAGATCCTCAAGTGCCGCGTACAGCCGCTCGGGGTGGAACGGCCGGTGCCGGTGCCAGACGTAGGTGGCCACACCGGCCTCGTCGGCGTCCTGGGGCAGCAGCGCGCACGCCGGGTGCTGGGCGGCCGCCGCGGCCTCGACGTCGAAGCCGGCGAACGCGGCTTCGGCGAGTTCCCCGGAACCGGCCGGCACGCGCCGCGCGGTGGGATGGAGCTGCGCGAGGAGGACGTGGTCCTCGTCGTCGGCCGCGTCGTTGTCGACGACGGCGAGGACGGGGGCGTACTCCAGCTGGCGGGCGAAGGTGTCGCCGACGGTCCGCTGGTCGGTGGGGGCGGCGGCGAGGCCGGCCTCGGCGAGGTCGTCGCCGTTGCCGAGGCAGGGCAGGACGAGCGCGGGGTCCACGGCGGTGATCACGTTCGTCAGGGCCAGGTGGTCACCGCCGTGCCGGACGATGACCTCCGCCATGGCCCTCGGTTCGACCGAGTCCCACAGCTCGACCACGGCGAGCCGGGTCGGACCGTTGTGCGCCAGCCGTTCCAGCTCCGGGACCAGGTCCTCGCGCAGCGCGCAGCACGCACAGTCGTTGACCAGGGGCGTCTCGCCGGAGGAGACGGTTCCGGTGGCGTCGCGTACGAGACGCAGCACCGTACCGTCGGGCGCGCCGGCGAGGTCGTGGTGCAGCGCCACGCTCCCCGGGACGGTGCACAGGAGCCGCTCGACGACCTCCTTGCGGGCGTCGGCGTGCAGTCCGGCGACGATCACGACGGGCAGACGGTGTCCCCGGTCCATCAACGCGCTCCGTAGCGGCGCTGGAACTTCTCGACGCGGCCGGCGGTGTCGAGGACGCGCGCCGTGCCCGTGTGGAAGGGGTGGCTCGCGGAGGAGATCTCCACGTCCACGACCGGGTAGGTGTTGCCGTCCTCCCACTCGACGGTCTTGTCGCTGGTCATGGTCGACCGGGTGAGGAACGCGGTGCCGGAGGCGGAGTCGCGGAAGACGACGGGTTCGTAGGCGGGGTGGATTCCGGGCTTCATGGCAGGACCTTTCGACGCTCGGGGGTCAGGAGTGGGGCGAGGTGGTCAGCGCTCTTCGCGGAAGTCGACGTGGCGGCCGGCCACGGGGTCGTACTTCCGCAGCACCAGTCGGTCGGGGTCGTTGCGCCGGTTCTTGCGCGTCACATAGGTGAAGCCGGTGCCCGCCGTGGAGCGGAGCTTGATGACGGGACGGATCTCGTTGCGTGCCATGCCGAGCAGTATATGGGAACGATTTTCATTTCCAAATAGGCTACCGTGAGCATCACACCCAGCCAGCGAGAAAGGTGGCGGCAGCCATGTCGGCCCACTGCCAACTGACCGGCGCCAAGCCGGGCTTCGGCAACGCGATCTCCCACTCCCACCGGCGCACCTCACGCCGTTTCGACCCGAACATCCAGCGCAAGCGCTACTGGCTGCCCAGCGAGGGCCGGCACGTCCGGCTCACCCTGAGCGCCAAGGCCGTCAAGACGGTGGACGTGATCGGCGTCGAGGCGGCCGTGGCACGCATCCGCGCGCGGGGAGGGAAGGTCTGATGGCGAAGCGGAGCAAGATCGCGAAGAACGAGAAGCGCAAGGAGATCGTCGGGCGGTACGCCGCCCGGCGGGCCGAACTCAAGGAGATCATCCGCCGCCCGTCCTCCACGCCGGCCGAACGGGACGCCGCCCTGGCGGAGTTGCGGCGCCAACCGCGCGACGCCAGCGCCACGCGCGTACGCAACCGCGACGGCGTGGACGGCCGCCCGCGCGGCTATCTGCGCAAGTTCGGCCTCTCGCGCGTGCGGGCGCGACAGCAGGCACACGCCGGGTTCCTGCCGGGCGTGACCAAGTCGTCCTGGTAGACGGGAAGTCGACAGCCGTGCGATCGCCGCCGGCGCCACGGCCAAGACCACACCAAGGCCCCGCCGGCGGCGGACGTGAGGAGGCGGGTCACCGCGCGCGTGCGCGGTGACTGTGCGACCCGAGGGTGGGGTCAGGTGCCGGAGTTCGTACCGGGACCGGCAGTGGCCGTGGCGGGCCGCGGCGGCTCGGCCGGGCGTTCCTCCGCGCGTCGGCTGAGGCCCGTACCGATGTACACCTGCGCGGCGGCCGCTCCCAGGCCGACGACCAGGCAACCGGTCCACAGCGGCGCCACGCCCCACGCCTCGATCGCTCCGCCGCCGACCAGCGGCGCCACGACGGCGGCGCCCGTCCAGGCGACCTGGAACAGACCCTGGTAGCGGCCGCGGAGGTGATCCGGCGAGATCCGCGCGACGAGCGCGAAGCTGGTCGGCGTGTTGCCGATCTCGCCCACGGTCCACACCAGGATGGAGACCGCGTAGAGCCAGGAGGAGTGGCCGAGCAGGAGGACGGAGTAGCCGATGCCGATCAGCGAGGAAGAACCGGCGAGCACCCGGGAATCCGGGAAGCGCTTGTAGAGCCGGGTGAGCGGCAGCTGGAGCAGGGCGATCGCGATTCCGTTGAGCGCGGCCACCTGTCCGAACGTGCTGGGCGAGAACCCGTCCTTGCCCATCGCGATCGGCAGACCGCTCTCGGACTGCAGCAGGATCGTGAGCACCAGGAACTCGGCGACGACGAACGCCACGAAGGGGCGGTCGCGCAGGATGGCGCCGAATCCGCCGGCCTCCGCCGCGTCGGCCGGGACGGGAGCCGGGCGGGAGCCGGGGACCCGGGCCGCGATCATCAGGGCGCCGAGCAGGGTGGTGGCACCGTTGAGCCAGAACAGCGCGGTGTAGCCGGTGACGGCGACGAGGCCGACCGAGACCATGGCAACGGAGTAACCGATGTTGATCGCCCAGAAGTTGAGCGAGTAGGCCCTGGTCCGGTCGGCCGGCGGGGTCACGTCGGCGATCAGCGCGTTGTGCGCCGGCCGCATCGCGTTGCCGACCACGCCGACGACGAAGGCGCCGAGCAGCAGGGCCCACGGCGCCCGGGCGTAGGCGAGCGCGACCATGCTCACCGCCGTCGCGGCCTGCGCGCCGACGAGCGTCTGCTTGTGGCCGATCCGGTCGCCCAGGATGCCGCCGAACGGCCCCGCCACGAGTGAGCCCACGCCGATGGCCGCCACGACCGCGCCGGCGAAGGCGGCGCTGCCCTTCAGTTCGTCGGTGATGTAGAACGCGAGCAGCGGCATCACGAAACCACAGGCCCGGTTGACGAGCTGAGCGGTCCAGAGCCACCAGAAGCCCGCGGACAGCCCGCCGAAGGTCGCGACGAGCGCCGACCGCGCCCTCGTCAGTGGCCTGAGTCCCATGTTCTCTCCTCCGTCGTCGGCCTCGGCGTGTGCGTGCCCGGCCCCGCGGAGCAAGGGTGGCCGACGCGGCCCTGCGAGGAGCCCGGGTGCGGTTGCAGGATGCGGAGTCCGTGCGCGCAGCAAGCTGCACGCCCACGGCCCCGTCGTGGGCACCCCCGGACGGCAGAGTCGTTCCCGCAAGGAAGCACACCGGGGCTGGAGAGCACGTGAGAGAGAAGATGGCCGGTTCGCGGAGCAGGAGCGCGGCCGGATGAACCCGTTGACGTACGCACCGCGCCTGGTCACGGCGCTTCCGCCGGTGGAGGTGTGCGGCAGGGTCCTGAAGGCCTACGCGATGTTCGCGCGGCCGGAGCTCGGCACCGACCTCCCGGAGCCGGAGTGGCTGCGGCAGCATGCCGCGTCGGTCCTGGGCGACTCCCCGCGGGAAGGGGACCACCCGGCCGGATTCCTGATCCTGCACCGCGGGGCGGAGGGCACCTACCTGCTGGTGAGCCAGTGGTACGACGCCGACATGCTCAAGCACTGGGTGCGCGGCTCGCGGACCGACGCCGCGGGGAACACGACGTTCGCCCCGCTCGCCCAGCCGGACCTGATCGCCTGCGTCTGGGAGCTGGAGGTCATCGCCTTCGAACGTGACGCCTGGGTCAACACCGTGCTGGCGCACGGCCGGCTCGACCAGGACTCCCTCGACGCGTACCTGCGGACGACCTTCTCGGGGTGGGTGTGAACGACGACATCGAGGTGCGGCCGATCGGGCCGGGCCAGCTGGACTCGCTGCTCGCACTCTGCCGGGAGCACGCGGCGTACGAGAAGGCGGACTTCCACGAGAACGGCCAGGTGGAACGGTGGCGGTCGGCGCTGTTCGGGCCGTCGCCGGTGCTGCACGGCTGGCTGGCGACGGACGGCGGGGAGCCGTGCGGCTTCATGACCGTCACCACCGACTTCGCCACCTGGAGCGCCGAGCGGTTCGCCTACATGGACTGCCTCTACATCCGGGAGCGCTACCGGGGCACGGGGATCGGGCGCGTGTTCCTCGACCGGCTGCGGGAGTTCTCGCGGGACCGGGGATGCGGCTGGGCCGAGTGGCAGACACCCGTCGACAACGAGCTCGGCATCGGCTTCTACCGGCACATGGGCGCCGGCGCCAAGACCAAGATCCGCTTCCACTACGACATCGGGGCAGGTGACGTCTCGTGACCAGCAGCACCACCAGCAACAGCACCCTCGCCAACACCGTCAGCGCCACGAACAGCGCCGCGAACAACGCCACGGACAACGCCACGGACAACGCCACGGACAACGCCGGCGGCTTCGCCGCGGCGCCGGCCGCGGCGGTGCCGCTGCCGCCGTGGTCCCTCGACCCCGCCGACCAGGCCGGCCCGGCACCCGCGCTCGGTGACCTCGTCCGCGCGGCGGCGGCCAACCGGCCGGGCCGTCCGGCGCTGCACGACGGCCGGAGCGGCCTCACCTTCGCCGAACTGGAGCAGCAGGCCCAGGCGTTCGCGACGTGGCTCGCCGGGCAGGGCGTCCGTGCGGGTGACCGCGTGGCGATCCTCGCCGAGAAGTGCGCGCTCGTGCCCGTGCTGGCCATCGGGATCTGGAAGTGCGGCGCCGTCTACGTACCGCTCGACGCGTCACAGCCGGCTCCCCGGCTGCGCGGCCTGCTCGGCCGCCTGGCACCCCGTGTGGTGATCGCCCTGGACGACCGGGAGCCCGTCGTCGAGGACGTCCGCTGGGCGGGCCGGACGGTGCTGGACCCGGTCCTCGCCGCACCGGTCCCGGAGTGGCCTACCGTGCCGCACCGGCCGGAGGACACCGCGTACATCATCTTCACGTCGGGCTCCACGGGCGAGCCCAAGGGCGTCGAGATCACCGTCGCCAACCTGGTCGCGTACTTCGGGAACCACAACGAGGTGCTCCGGTTCACCCCGGACTCGCGGGTGTTCAGCCTGTCCCCGTTCCACTTCGACGTGTCGATCGAGGACACGCTGCTGCCGCTCTCCCTGGGCGCGTACGTCCACCAGTTCCGCGGCGTGCACGCGGGCGCCGTCATGCGCGCGGTCATCAGGCGTGAGCGGATCACCCATCTGATCGCGGTGTCCACCCTGCTGACGATGATCACCGAGGGCGGGCGACAGGTCACCAGGGAGAACTTCCCCGCCCTGGAGATGGTGATGACGGGTGCGGAGGTCTGCGACCCCGGGGTCATCAACGTGTGGAAGACCGGCCTCCCCGAGGTGCGCGTCATCAATGTCTACGGGCCGACCGAGGCGACGATCGTCTGCGTCGCCCACGAGATCGAACGGGTCGACCCGGAGCGGGTGGGCTCCTATCCGATCGGCCGGCCGCTGCGCGGTGTGGCGGCACGGATCGTGGCGGACGGCGCCGAGGTCCGCGAACCCGGCCGGACCGGGGAGCTGTGGATCGGCGGCGAGCAGGTGATGCGCGGGTACCTCGGCCGGCCGGAGGAGACCGCGCGCCGGGTGGTCGAGGTGGACGGCGTCCGCTACTACCGCACGGGCGACCTGTGCAGCTACGACGAGAACGGCGACATCGTGTTCCGCGGCCGGAACGACGACGAGGTCAAGCTGGCCGGGCGCCGCATCCACCTGGGTGAGGTCCGGCAGACCGTGCTGAGCTGCCCGGGCGTCGAGCGGGCGGCCGTCGCGCTGGTCACGCGCCTCGGCCACGACGTGATCGCGCTCGTGGTGGTGGCGCCGGACCCGGCGGTGGTGGCGGACGTCGAGAAGCGCCTGGCGGAGCTGCTGCCCGGGTACATGCGCCCGAGCGTCGTCGGCTGGTCGCCCGACCCTGCGGTGTCGTCGACGGGCAAGACGGACGAGAAGCTGCTGATGCGGCGGCTCGGCGAGGCGGCCGGGCAGTCGAACGCGACCCGTTTCGTGTTCACGGCTGCCGGGGACGTCGAGGCCGTCGGAGACGCGCGGGACGTGGTGGACGTCGAGGCCGTCGGAGACGCGCGGGACGTGGTGGACGTCGAGGCCGTCGGAGACGCGCGGGACGTGGTGGACGTCGAGGCCGTCGGAGGCGCGCGGGACGTGGTGGACGTCGAGGCCGGCATGGACGTCCACGCCGGTGGAGACGTCGACGCCGGTGGAGACGGCGAGGCCGTCGGGAACGTCCAGGCCGTCGGTGGGGAAGCCCGTGCCTGACGTGGCGGAACTGCCCCTGCACCCCGAGTTCGGCCGGCTGGCCGCGGCCAGGAGGATCATGGCCGTACGGGCGTCCGCCGGCTCCCTCGCCGAGGACCGGGCCAACGCCGAGCGCTGGATCTCCCGGTTCGGAGGCACGGCGGCACCGGACGACCGCGCCACGGTCAGCGTGGGCGAGCACACGACGGTCGTCCGGCCGGTCGAGGAGGACGCGGACAGCCCCTGGGTCCTGTACGTCCACGGCGGCGGGATGGTCTACTACTCGACCGCCGTCTTCCAGCCCTTCCTGCGCGTCCTCGCGGGTGAACTGCGCGCCCCCGTGGAGGCGTTCGACTACCTGAAGGCACCGGAACACACCGTCGAGCAGTCGGTCGCGCAGCTCGCCGAACGCGTCGCGCGGCGGTGCCACGACCTGGGAGACCGCAGGCTCGTCCTCGCCGGTGACAGTGTCGGCGGTCTGCTCGCGCTCTACCTCGCTCTGCGGGTCCTGCCCGGGGTCTTCTCGCGCATCGTGCTGATCTACCCGGTGCTCGACCTGGGCACGGAGCGCGCGTCCTACGACGCCTTCGGCGAGGGCCACTTCCTGGACCGGGACAGCATGCGGCTCTTCCGGTCGTACCTTGAACCCTTCTTCGCGGAACGGGACTTCGATCCGCCGGCCCTGTCGCGGGGCGATCTGGCCCGCCTGCCGGACTGCTCCGTCGTGACGGCCGGCTGCGACGTGCTCCGCGACGAGGGCCTCGCCTGGGTGGAGCAGCGCACGGCCGATCGCCCGTCGGGTCTCCGGCACCTCCATTTCCCCGGCCTCCCGCATGACTTCTGCCTGTACGCCGGACGGCTCGACTCGGCGAGGAGCGCCGTGGGCGAGATCGCCAGGACCGCGTTTCCGCCGAAAGGACAGGACTCCACGTGGTAGTCGAAGGTGAGACGGCGTCGCTGCCGCCGTGGTCGGCCGACCAGGTCGACGCGGGCGTCATGGGCGGTGCGGTCGACGCGGGCGGTGCGGTCGACGCGGGCGGCACCCGCGGTACCGGCGGTGCGCCGCCCGCTCCGGGTGATCTGCTGGTGGCCCCGGCACTCAGGTGGCCGGATCGCGTCGCGGTCGGCGACGGGTCGGTCAGCTACACGTTCGCCGAGCTCGAACGGGGTGCTCAGGCCGTCGCGTCCTGGCTGGCCGGACAGGGCGTGGCGGCCGGGGACCGCGTCGTGGTGCTGGCGGAGAAGCGGGCGGTCATGCCCCTGCTCGCCCTCGCCATCTGGAAGCGCGGCGCCGTCTACGTGGCCCTCGACGCCGCGGAGCCGCAGGCCCGGCTGCGCGGACTGCTCACCCGGCTCGCCCCGGCGGTCGTGATCACTCTGGGCGACCGGGACCCCGCCGTCCCCGGCAGCGGCTGGCTGGGCGGGACGCGGCTGGCGGAGATACTCTCCGGGCCCGCGGTCCCCCATGCCACGGTGGCCCATCGGCCGGAGGACGCCGCGTACATCGTCTTCGCCTCCGGTGCGACGGGTGAGCCGCAGGGGGCCGAGATCAGTGTCGACGCCCTCTACTCCCACTTCCGCGCGCACAACGAGGTCCTGCGGTTCACTGCGGAGTCCCGCGTCCTGAGCCTGGCGCCCTTCCACGTCGACGTGTCGCTGCTGGACACCCTCCTCCCGCTGTCGCTGGGAGCCTTCGTCCACCAGTTCCGCGGCCTTCCGGCCGGGGCCGTCATGCGTGCCGTGCTCGCCCGCGAGGAGATCACCCACCTGATCGCGGTCTCGATGCTCCTGGCCATGGTCACCGGCGACGGCCGGCAGATCAGCCGCGCGAAACTGCCCTGCCTGGAGCTCGTCCTGACGGGCGCTCAGCTCTGTGCACCGGAGGTGCTCCGCGTCTGGACCCGGCAGCTTCCGCAGGCCCGTGTGGTCCACGCGTTCGGGCCGCCCGAGGCCACGATCTTCAGCCTCACCCATGAGGTCGGACCGGAGGACGCGGAGCGCATGACCGCCTGCCCGGCCGGCCGGCCCCTGCGGGGCACGCGGGTGAGGATCATGCGTGACGGGACCGAGGTCCACGGGCCCGGTGAGCGCGGCGAGCTCTGGGTCGGCGGTGTGTCCGTCATGCGCGGCTACTTCGACCGTCCCGAGGAGACCGCCCGGCTGGTCGTCGAGCGCGACGGGACGCGCTGGTTCCGGACCGGGGACGTCTGCAGCTACGACGCCGACGGCACCGTCGTGATGCACGGGCACGGCGACGGGCAGGTCGCCTGGCTGGCGGGCCGCCGCACCCACCTGGGCGAGGTCCGCCGGGCCGCCCTGGGCTGCCGTGGCGTGGACCGGGCGGTGGCGGGCGTCGTACGCCACAAGCAGCGGGACGTGGTCGCGCTCGTCGTCGTGTCGGAGGACCGGGCGGTCACCGCGGAGCTGGCGGAACGCCTGCGCGAGCTGCCCGAGTACATGCGCCCGGTGCTGCTGGCCTGGGCACCCGAGGCGACCGAAGCACCCGAAGCACCGGCCGGACCGGCCGCGGAGCCCGGTGAGCGGCAGCTGCTGCAGCGCCTGGCGGCGGCGGCGCAGCAGTCGGACTCCCACCTTTTCGCGCTGTCGGCCGACGGCGCTGTCGAAACCATGGATGAGGTATAGCTCTATGTCTGCAACGGTGAAGGACAAGGTCGCCGCGTATCTTGAGGCGGCGCTGGGGAAGCCGGTGGACCTGTCGCCGCTCCCCGACGACACCGCACTCAACAGCCTCGGCCTGGACTCGCTCCTGACCATCAGCGTGCTCGTCACGCTCCTGGAGGACTGCGGCGTCGACCTGGGCGAGCACGCGGACTCGCTGGTCACCCCGAGCAGCCTGGGCGATCTGTACGCCATCGCCGAGCGGTTCACGGGCGAGCCGGAGACGGCCGCCCCGAGCACGGACGACGCTCCCCGGGAACAGCGTGAGCAGCGCGAGCAGCACGACCAGCTCGCCTACTACCACGCGAAGCTGGCCTACGAGATCGACGCCGCGGACCTGAGGACGGCGCTCGAAGAGGGCCAGGACCTGGTCGTCATCGACGGCCGCGGCAGCGCGGCGTACGAGCGGGAGCACATCCCCGGCGCGGTCAGCATCCCGCACCGCTCGATCTCTCAGGACTCGCTGGCCCTTCTCTCCAGGACGCCGCTGTACGTGGCCTACTGCGACGGCATCGGCTGCACCGCCTCCACCAAGACGGCGATCAAGCTGGCGACGTCGGGATTCCGGGTCAAGGAGCTGATCGGCGGCCTGGACTGGTGGAAGCGGGAGGGGTACGCCACCGAGGGGCAGGCCGCTCCGTGCGCGTCCCACGCCGTCGACTGCGGCTGCGCCGGCTGATCCCCATGAGCACGCGGACGCACGACGACTCGACGGTGGACGTCGCGGTGGTGGGCGGGAGCATCTCCGGCTGCGCCACCGCCATCCGGTTCAGCCAACTGGGCTACCGTGTCGCGGTCTTCGAGAAGAAGGCCGTGACCGCGCAGTCCTACAAGAAGCTCTGCACGCATTTCGTCCAGCCGCACGCGGTGCCGCTCCTGGACGGACTCGGGCTGGCCCATCTCCGCGAGCCCGCGTGGTCGGTGGCCACCAAGGCGGTGTTCGTCACGCCCGGAGGCGTGGTCGAGACGCCCGGCGGCTACGATCCCGAGCGGCCCGACTCGTACGCGCTGAACCTCGAACGCCGGGTGCTCGACCCCGCCCTGCGTGAGGCCGCGCTGCGGCAGGGCGTGCGGTTCTTCGACGACACCGGGGTGGAGGGCGTCGAGGAGGAGGACGGATCCGGCTGGGTCCTCGACACCGTCGGCAAGGCCGGCTCCCGCCGCTTCCGGGCCCGGCTGCTGGTCGCCGCGGACGGACGCCGTTCACGGCTGGCCGGGCTGCTCGGCAACGCGGCCGAGGAGCACCCCAACGAGCGCGCGGCCCTCTTCGGCTACTTCACGGGCATCGAGGCCCCGGCGGGGAACCGCTCGGTGTTCGTCATGAACGACCACGACCTGGCCTGCGCGTATCCGCTCGTCGGTGGCAGGACCGAGCTCGTCCTCTTCGCGGAGAAGTCGCGGGTCGAGGGCTGGCACGGCCAGGAAGGGCGGCTCCGGGAGTTCCTGAAGTACTTCGACGGACTGCCGGACGCTCCGTCGGTCGCCCACGCGGTCCCGGAGTCGCCCCTGCTGGGCTACGGCGACTACCCGAGCCGGATCCGTCGGCCGGCGGTCGGCTCCGTCCCGTTCGTCGGCGACGCGGCCCTGTCGCTGGACGCCATGAGCGGCGTCGGCTGCGGGTTCTCGTTGCTGTCGGCCGATCTGCTGGCCCGCTCGTTCGCCGACCGGTCACTGACCGGGACGGATCTGCGGGAGGGCGTGGCCGACTACCGGCAGCGGTTCGAGGAAACGATCCTTCCCCACGCCAAGGGCATCTGCGGGGACTCGCTCGTCGGCAAGGACGAGACGACCCGGCGGACGATGTTCGAAACCATCGCCGGCAGCCAGGACCTGAGCCGCAAGTACCTGGCCCTCACCGGCCGCATGGCGCTGCCGGACGAGTTCCAGCGCAGTTTCATGCGCGCGCTGATGACCCGCGGAAAGGCCGCCGCCCCGCGGGCGTGACAGCAGCCGCAGCCGACATCCGTCAGACGCATCACCAGGAGGACTGACCCTTATGCCGCGCGTCGCGTTCACGACCTTCGCGATCCTCAAGCAACCGTACGGGAATCCCGGGGTCCAGGAGTTCGACGACCGGACACCGCCCACGTTCGAGGAAGCGGAGCGGAGCCCGGGATTCATCGCCCGGGCCAAGGAGGAGCCCGGCCAGGAGCACCTCACCAACTTCCTCCGGGACTGGGGCGCGTGGGGCACGTTCGACGTCCCGCGCTTCTACACCGGTGGCCGGACCGACGAGACGGACAGCCGGGCCTCCACCCTGTCCCTCTGGACCGATCTGGACTCCGTCTTCTCCTTCGTCTACTCCGACGGTCTGCACCGCGCCGCGCTGCGCAAGCGGCACGAGTGGTTCCTGAAGCCCGAATGGCCCTCCTACGCCGCCTGGTGGGTGGCCGACGACGCCGTCCCCACCTGGTCGGACGCCTGCGAGCGCCTTGAGCACCTGCACGACCACGGTCCGTCCCCGGTCGCCTTCACCTTCCGGCATCCCTTCGCCGCCGACGGCACCCCCACGCAGCTGCGCGGCCCGGCCGAGCGGCGCGGCGCCGGCGCCGGCGCCTGACGCACCCACCACCACACCCCTTCCACCAGCAAGGAACTTCCTGTGATCACGCGCGCCTTCGACCGGTCGGCGATGAGCTGGTCCTACGAGATGCACCTCCAACCGATGCTGTCCGCGGCCGACATCGAGGGGCTGCCCTTCGGCTCCGTCTTCGGCAGCGTCCCCCCGCACACCGTCTCGAAGCGCCACGCCCACCAGGACGGCGAGATGTTCGTCGTCCTGGCCGGCAGGGCCGTCGTCGTCCTCGGGGACGAGGAACGCGTACTCGAGCCGGGCGGCGTCGTCTACCTGTCGCCCTTCGGCTTCCACGAGATCCGCAACGAGTCCGACGAGCCGTTCGACATCGTCTCGGTCTACTGGGAGCACATCCCGACCGCCGTCGCCGCCCTGGAACAGGCCCCTCCGCGCAAGCAGTTCGCCGAGCGTTCGCTGGTGTTCTGTCCCCCGCCCACGCCCAACGGCGGCCTGCACCTGGGGCACCTCGCCGGCCCGTACGTCCGCGCCGACATGCTGGTGCGCGCGCTGCGCAGCGCGGGCCGTGACGCGCGGTACGTCACGGGCACCGACGACCACCAGTCGTACGTCGCCGCCGCCGCGCGGCTGCGCGGCACGGCCCCCGCCGAGGTGGCCGCGACCGAGGGCGACGCCATCGTCGCGACCCTGCGCGCGGCCGGCGTCGGCTGTGACCGGCTCACCCGCCCCTCGAAGGACCCGGAGCACGCCGGCCGGATCCGGGAGCTGCTCGCCCGGGTGGCCTCCTCGCCCGCCGTCACCGAGGAGGAGCGGGAGACCGCCTACTGCCCGGAGTGCGACCTGTCGCTGCACCAGGCGTTCGCCCGCGGGGCCTGCGCGCACTGCGGTGCCGCCAGCGACGGCGAGATCTGCGAGGCCTGCGGCCGTCCCAACGAGGCCCGCGAACTCACCGGCGTGCAGTGCCGGATCTGCGGTACCCCGGCCGCGCTGCGCCCGGAACGGGCGCTGTGGCTGGACCTGGACGCCTACGCGGAGCAGCTGCGCGCGTACCTGCGGGCCTCCCACACCTCGCCCGACCTGCGGACGCTCGTCGAGCGGCTGCTCACCGAGGGGCTGCCTCCGTACCGGCTCGCCCGGACCACCGAGTGGGGTGTCGCCCTGGGCGAGGGCCAGGCCCTCGACGCCTGGGCCGACCTCGCGCTCACCTTCCTGGACGCCGCCCGGACCGAGGCCGAGCAGGACGGCCCGGCGAAGATCACGCTCTTCCTCGGGTACGACAACAGCTTCTACTACGCGGTCCTGCTGCCGGTGCTCGCCTTCGCCGCCGGACTCGCCGACCACCTGCCCGCCGCGTTCGTCACCAACCAGTTCCTGCACCTGGAGGACGCGAAGTTCTCCACCAGCCGCGGCCACGCGGTCTGGGCCGACCACGCCCTCGCGGCGGCCGGCCCGGACGCCGTACGCCTGGCCCTGCTGCGCGACGCCCCGGAAGGACGCGTCACGCGCATCACCCAGGAGCGCGCCGACCGGCTCACGGAGGACCCGCTCCACCTCGCCGTCCGGGACTGGCTGGGCGGTTTCGCGGCGGTGGCCGAGCGGAGCGGCGGTACGGTGCCGGGCACCGGGGCCTGGACGGACGCGCACCGCGAGTTCTACCGGTACCTCAACCTCGCCACCCGGCAACTCGACGGCCTGCTCCTGCCGGAGGCCTTCAGCGCGCGCGGCTACGTCGACCTGCTGGAGTCGGTGGTGACGCGGTCCGCCGAGTTCCGGGCCACCGAGGAGGCGCTGCGCGAGGTGCCGTCCCTGGCGGAGGAGGCGCGCACCAGCCTGGCCCTCGACTACCTGGCGGCCAAGGCGTTCGCCGCCCTCGCCTGGCCGGTCACCCCCGAGCTGGCCCAGCGGGTCTGGGACTGGCTGGGGCTGCCCGGGCACCCGGTCCGCGAGGCCGAGTGGTCCTTCCTGCCGTCCGGCACCACCTGCGGGTCGCCCGCTCCCGGACTCGCCGCGAACGAGCGCGCGTGAGCGGGAACGAATCGGGCGCGAGCCGGCAGGAAACGCGCACGAGCCGGGACGAAGGGCTCGTGAGCCGGGACGACCGGGCGTCCGGCCCGGCGTCCCGGCCGAGCGGGGACGTGCCCCCGGGCGCGGACGTCGTGGTGGTGGGCGCCGGGATCACCGGCGCCGCCGCGGCGCACCACCTGGCACGCCGGGGCCTGTCCGTCGTCGTGCTCGACCAGGCGCCACGGCCGGCCGCCGGGGCCACCGGCCGCTCCGGCGGCATGGTGCGAGCCTATGATCCCGACCCGGCGGTCGCGGAACTCGCCCTGGCGAGCCTGGCCGTCTACCGGGATCCCGCGCGCTGGGCGTCACGGCGGGCTCCGCTGCACGCGGTCGGCGCCGTGACCGTGGCCGACCCCGCCCAGGAGACCGCGCTCCGGGAGGCGGCCGGGCGGATCAACGGGACTCCGGACGCGTCGGCCCACGTCGTGACGGGGCGCACCGAGGTGGCGGGGATACGCCTGTCCGGCGGCGTCGCCCTGGTCGAGCCGGAAGCGGGCTGGGTGGCACCGTCGGAGGTCACCGAGGACTGGCTGGCGCAGGCGGGCGCCGACGGCGCCGCCGTCCGCTGCGGAGTGCGCGTGCGTGCGGTGGAAGCGCGGGGCGGGCGCCCGGTGGTGTGCACCGACGCGGGCGAGATCCGTGCCGGGGCCGTCCTCGCGGCGGTCGGGCCCTGGGCGGCAAAACCGGTGCCCGGGCTGCGGCCGGTCTCGCCGGTCCGGGCCCGGTCGATCCAGGTGAGCATCGTCGGGCGCGGCCCGTCCGCGCCGCCCCACGCGACCCTGATCGACCTGCGGACCGGGGTGTACGCCAAGCCGGTCGGCCGGGACCGGACGCTGATCGGCATGCCGCACCTCGTCTGGGACTCCGCGTTCGACGCGCGGCCGGACCCCGCGCACACGCGGGCCACCCTGTCGGCGCTCGCCGCCCCGTTCCCGTGGCTCGCGGAGGCGGCGCACCTCCACACGGTGCGCGCCACGGACGCCTACGGCACGGCGGGGGCCGGCGGCGCCGCGTACGGACTGATGGAGGGCACGGGCGTGCCGCACGTCTGGTCGGTCCGGGGGTGGAACGGCGGCGGGGTCAGGACGGCTCCGGAGGCCGGTCGCCGGATCGCCGACGCGGTCGCGGCCGACGCCTGTTCCGACGCCGCCTGACCGCCGCCCGTACCCCACCTGTCTTCACCACAGCATTCACCAAGGGAGAGAAATGACCCACTGCCACGACGTGCTCGGCATCGGCTTCGGCCCGGCCAACCTGGCCCTGGCCATCGCCCTCGAAGAGGAGGACTCCGATCTCGACGTGCGGTTCCTGGAGGCCAGGCCGGGCCCGTCCTGGCAGAGCGCGATGATGCTCGACGGGTCGGACATCCAGAACCACCCCGTGCGCGACCTGGTCTCGCTGCGCAACCCGCGCAGCCGCTACAGCTTCATCAACTACCTCTTCGAGAACGACCGCCTGATCGAACACCTCAACCTTCCGGTGGAGTTCCCGCTGCGCAAGGAGTACGCGCAGTACGTCACCTGGGCCGCCGGCCACTTCGGCCACCTGGTCGACTACGGCGTGCGCGTCACCGACGTCGCCTTCAGCCGCGACGCCGACGGCGGGCCGCGCTACGCCGTCACGACGTCCACGGGCGAGACCGTGCAGGCGCGCGCCCTCGTGGTCGGCACCGGGCGGGCCCGGTTCATTCCGGAGCCGTTCGACGGCGTGGACTCGCCGCGCGTCTTCCACCTGACCGACTACCTGCCCGCCCTCCAGCAGTTGGAAGAGCTGCGGACGGCAGCCCACGGCGATCCGGCGCCGCGCGCGGTCACGGTCGTCGGGGGCAGCCAGAGCGCGGTCGAGCTCACCCTCGACCTCGCGCGGCGCTATCCCCGCGCCCAGGTCACCACCCTCGTGCGCGCGCTGACGCTGCGCGAGAAGGACACCAGCCCGTTCAGCGAGGAGGGGTACTTCCCCGGCTTCACGGACTACTACTACGGGGCTTCCCGCGCGGGCAAGGACTCCATCGACGCGTTCATGCGGCTGACGAACTACTCGTCGGCCGACGGCGACGTGCTGCGCGAGCTGTACCGGCTCATCTACGAGCAGCGACTCGACGGCGACCAGCGGGTGTTCGTCAGCGGCAGCCGCCAGGTGCGCGGTGTGGAGGTCCACGAGGACGGGGTCCGGCTCAGCGCGGAGGAGCTGGTCACCGGCGAGTCCGAGCGGCACGAGACCGACTTCGTCGTCCTGGCCACCGGATTCCGCGACCTCGGTCCGGGCGCCCACCAGGAGCGCGTGCCCGCTCTGCTGCGGGGCGTCGCCGACGACTTCGCCTTCGACGGCGACGGCTACCTGTCCGTCGGCCCGGACTACGAAGTGCGGCCGCTGGGGCCGGACATGCCCGCGCTCTTCCTCAACGGCCTCTGCGAGTCCAGCCACGGCATCGGTGACGCCGGTTCCTTCAGCCTGCTGTCGCTCCGCGCGAAGACCATCGCGGAGAGCCTCAGGAAGCGCCTCCTGTAATGGAGCCGGCGGGTGCTCCGCACCGCTCGGCCGCCGGTGTCCCGGGGATCGCCGCCCCGGTCGTCCGTGGCGTCCTCGGTGCGGGGATGCTGGTCATGCCGCCCGTCGTCGCGGCTCTGGCGGGCGGGCACGGCGTCCTCGTGTGGTCGGTCCACCTCCTGATCGGCGGGTCCGTCAGCCTCGTGCTGGCCCTGCTGGTCAGCCGGACGGCGCGGCGGGGCTCGCTCGCGGGCGTCGTCGGGGCCCTGCTGGGCACGTGGGCCGAGCGGACGGTGGACGGCGCCTTCGCGATCGCCTTCACCGCCGGGCAGGCGGCGATCGCCTGGTTCGCCGCCACGTGTCTGCTGACGGCCGCGGGTGGTTCGGTTCCCCGGCCGGGGACAAACGGGCTGCTGCTCGCGCTCGGCGTGCTCGCCGTGGCCGTCGCGGCGGCGCTCAGTCCGCTGCGGCTTCCGGCCGTCGTGCTCCGGCTGCGGCCCTGGGTGGCGGGTGCGCTCGCGCTCGCCTGCGCCGTACGGGGCCGGCTCCCCGTACCCGGGGCGGGGGCGCACACGGCGCTGGCGCCGCCGGGGCTCTCTCCCCACGGTGCCCTGTGGCTCGCCCTCGCGGCGCTGTTCTTCGCGGGCGTCGGCTGGGAAGCGGTCGCCTCCGCCGCCCCCGGCACCGGTGTCGGCCCGCGGCGCACCGCTGCGGGCGTGGTTCTCGGGGTGGTCTGCGTGGCCGCCGTGTACCTGGGACTGGCCGTGGTCCAAGGGTGGACTGTCGGCGCACCGACCGCCCAGGAGCCGGGCCCCGCGCCGCTGCGCTGGGTGCTCGCCGCGGCCACGGCCGCGGTGCTGACCTCCTACTGCTTCACCAATGTGCGTACCGCCGCCGGGATCGCCTCGCGGCTGTGCCCCGGCGGCCGGAGCGCTGCCGGGCGCGGCCCCTCCAGAGCCGTCGTCGCGGCCGTCGGTGCGGCGTGCTGCGGCTTCGCCTGGGCCGGGGCCGGGGACGGCGCCGTCCCGCTGCTGCTGCTCGGGCCGGCCGCGGCCGCGGTGATCGGCTACGCGCTGGCCGCCGCCGCTGCCGTACGCCACGGCGGGCCGCTGCTGCGGTGGGCCGGAGCCGTGTTGCTGCTCGTGCACGCCGGCCTGGCGGTGCTCGCCTGGCCGTTCCTGCGCGGCGCCTGACCACCACGGCACGGGCGCCGCCCCGCCGTCCGGCCGCTCCTTCCCGTACCGCCTCCTGTTCTCGTCCACGTCCTTCCCGTCGACATCCGAGGAAACGTCATGACCGCCTCCAGCATCGAATCAGAAGTGCGCAGCTACTGCCGCAACTGGCCCGTGGTGTTCGACCAGGCGCGCGGCAGTCGCATGTTCGACCGCGACGGCCGCGCCTACCTGGACTTCTTCGCCGGTGCCAGCGCCCTGAACTACGGGCACAACCACCCCGTCCTGAAACGCGCTCTGCTCGACTACCTCGGGCAGGACCGGGTCACCCACAGCCTAGACATGCTGACCACCGCCAAGGACGCCTTCCTCGGCGAGTTCGCGGCGCGGGTGCTCGGCCCGCGGCACCTGGACTACCGGGTCCAGTTCCCCGGCCCCACCGGAACCAACAGCGTGGAGGCCGCGCTGAAGCTGGCCCGCAAGGTGACCGGACGTCAGACGGTCGTCGCCTTCACCGGCGGTTTCCACGGCATGTCGCTCGGGTCCCTGGCCGTCACCGGGAACGGCGCCAAGCGCGCGGGCGCGGGCGTCCCGCTGGGAAACGTCTTCCGCATCCCGTACGACGGGTTCGCCGGAGGCCAGGTGTCCGGGCTGAAGCTGCTCGACGGCATGCTCGCCGACAGCAGCAGCGGCCTGGAGCTCCCCGCGGCCGTCATCGTGGAGACGGTGCAGGGCGAGGGCGGCGTGAACCCGGCCGGCCCGCGCTGGCTCGCCGACCTCGCGGAGCTGTGCGGCCGCTGGGGCATCCTGCTGATCGTCGACGACATCCAGATGGGCTGCGGCCGTACCGGTCCCTTCTTCAGCTTCGAGTCCGCCGGGATCACCCCGGACATCGTCTGCCTGTCCAAGTCCATCAGCGGATACGGCCTGCCGATGGCCCTGACGCTGTTCCGGACCGAGCTGGACGTCTGGCAGCCGGGCGAGCACAACGGCACGTTCCGCGGCAACAACCCGGCGTTCGTGACGGCCACCGCCGCCCTGCGCGAGTTCTGGGGCGACAGCACCCTGGAGAGGCGGACCGAGGAGCGGGGCCACCTGTTCGCGGAGCGGCTGGGCGAGCTCGCCGAGCGGCATGACGCACACGTGGCGGCGCTGCGCGGCCGTGGCCTGGTGTGGGGTCTGGCCTTCCGGGAGCCGTACCTGGCCCGGCAGGTCGCGGACGCCGCCTTCACCCGCAACCTCCTGGTGGAGACGGCGGGTTCCCGTGACGAGGTCGTGAAGCTCATGCCGGCCCTGACCGCCACGGACGAGGAACTGGACGAGGGCCTCGGGATCCTGCGGGAGGCGGTGGCCGAAGCCGTGGGCGCCGGCGGTCGCTCGTACCCGGTGGCCGGCCGCGCCCTGGCGGGGGCCCGCTAGGGCACCGTCCCGGTCCTCCCGTCCCGGGCCTCCCATCCCGGGCCTCCATCCCGGTTCTCCCCCCGGTCCTCCCATCCCGGCCTCCCGCCTGGTCTCCCGCCCGGTCTCCTGTCGCGCACCGCATCGACAACGTCAGTCACCCGATCCCGACAACCGATTCCGACGACGATTCCGACAACCGATCCCCACAGAGGAAGTTCCGTTGAACCACCAGAGCACCCGCACCCCCGCCGTCATCGTCATGAGCGACCTGGCGGCCCTCGCCCGCCAGCACCGCCTGATCACCGACATCGCACAGCGCGGACTGGCGCCGCTGGTCATCGTGGGCCCGACCACCGACCTGGCGGCCCTGACCGCGTTCATCGAGGACGACACGCACCCGCTGTCCCGGATCGAGGCCGTCCGCAAGCTCCCTGACGCCGCGATCTCCGGAGTGCTGGCGTCCGTGCAGGACTGGATCGCGGACTTCGACGTCCGCGGCGTGATCTGCAGCGGTGAGGTCTTCGTCGACCCGGCCGGAGTCCTGTCCGAGGCGCTGGGCCTGCCGGGCCCCGGCGCCTGGGCGGCCCGGGTGTGCCGGGACAAGGTCATGCAGCGCGTCATCCTGCGCGAGCACGGGCCGTCGTGGCGTGCCTTCGCCCCGCACGAGCGGGACTCCGCCCACTCCGACGTGTACCCCTGCGTCGTCAAGCCGGCGGGGCGGATGTTCAGCTCGGGCGTGGTCCGGGTCTCGGACGACGCCGAACTGCGCTCCGCGCTGGGCGCGTACGAGCCGGACGAGACGATCCTGGTCGAGGAACTCGTCACCGGGCCGGAGTTCTCGGTCGAGGCCCTGGTGCACGACGGCGAGGTGGTCTGGAGCGGCGTGACCGCGAAGCTCACCAACGAGGGCAACAGCCGCTACTTCACCGAGATCGGTCACACCAGCCCGGCGAAGGTGCCGCTCGCGCAGTCGGACGCGCTCGCCGCCGCGAACAGCGCGATCCTGAAGGCCCTGCGGTTCGGCAGCGGCATCACGCACGCGGAGTTCCGGCTCCGTGACGGGCAGCCGGTGCTGATGGAGATAGCCGCCCGCCTCCCCGGTGACGCGATCACCATGATGTGGCACCTCGCCACCGGTCTCCCGCTCGAACCGGCCATGGTCGACCTCGCCCTCGGCGTGAAGCCGGAGTACCCGGCACCGGTCCGGCGCGCCGCACAGCGTTTCGTGGAACACCGGCCGGGCCGGCTGATGGACGTCCGGTTCGAGGGGCAGACGGTGTCGTGGATCGCCGACGACGGCTTCTGGCCGACGGTGACCCCGTCCGACGCACAGGCCCCGGCGCGGTGCGCGTCGGTGATGGTCGGCCTGCGGCGGGGCGCCGGCCTCGGGACCCTGAACGACTCGTACGGGCGCTCGGCGTCCGTGGTCGTCGACCTGCCGTGGGAGGCGGACCCGGAGAGCGAGGTGGGCGCCTGCGCGGACCGGGTCGAGCTGGTGATCGAGGCGTAGCCCTCGATCAGGGACCACTCGACGCGACCACCCGACGCGACCACCCGACGCGACTACTCGACGCGACCACCCGGCCGGCACGGCACGCCGGCCGGGTGGTCGCTCGCGGTGGCCGCGCCGGGTGGTGTCAGATCCAGCCGCTCTCGCGGGCACGGAGCGCGGCCTGGAAACGGGTCTCGGCGTCGAGCCGTTCCATGAGCCGGGCGACGTGCTTGCGGTAGGTCCGCACGGCCATGCCCAGCTGCCGGGCCCCGGTCTCGTCCTTGTCGACGAGGTACAGGGCCTTGACGACGCGCTGCTCGGTCTCGGTGAGGGCGGGGACGGTGTCCTCGGGCAGCTCCTTGGACGCCGCCCACATCCGCTCGAAGAGCGAGACCACGGTGTTGACCAGGCCGGGCTCGCGGGTCAGCAGGGCACCCCGGGCCGTGTTCTCGGGGTCGATGGGGGTGAGCGCCACGGCGCGATCGCAGATGATCATGCGTTCGAGAGGATGCGCCGAGATGCGGATCTCCGCGCCCCGTGCCGCCAGTTCGCGCAGGTACGTCATGGTCGTCTCGTCCTGCAGGCAGGCCGACGCCATCAGCGTGCGCATCCGCACGCCACGGCGCAGGATGCGCAGGTCGATGGGGCGCGAGACCTCGATGGACTCGGGGGTGAGCACTCCGACCGGGTTGGTGGTCATGTTCTCCGTACGGGCGAAGAAGGTCAGCTCGTCGATGACCGTACGGACGGCCTCCAGGCCCTCGATCTGCTGGACCGCCGGGTTCCCGTTGGCCACCGGCGCCGTGACGGGTTCCTGCTCCAGACTCAGGGAACCGGCCAGGCCCATGCGTCTGGCCGTCTCCTGGAGGTCGTGCTGGAGCTGACCGAGGCGGTATTCGATCAGGCGCTCGACCGCGCACTGCGGGGGCAGTGGCCGCAGCCCTCCCGTGCGGGTCCGCATCACGATGCCCAGTTCCAGGACCCTGGCGGCCGCTTCGGGCACGTCACCACCGGGGTCGGTGTCGCCCCGCAGAAGCGCCCGGTAGAAACGTTCCTCTTCGGTCGACACGCCCAGGAACCCCAGGTTGGGCAGCGGGCGGTCCTGCGCTTCGACGTCCCTGTCCGTCATGTCCACCCCTGTCCGGGCACACCCGAACCGCTCCGCGCCGATTCGGGCGCGCTGCAGCAACGTGTACCGGCGGCGTGCCGGTTGCTGCACACACGCGGCCCGCCACGAAGCTCCCCGGGCGGGCACCATGCCTCTTGCGAGGGCGACCGGCTGACGCGACAGCGGCGGGCGGACCCGCGCACCCTGCTCAGGCCCCGCACTTCCTCAGCTCCAGGAGAAGTCCCGTGAACCGCTTCACGCCCCACATCGCCTCCGGTGCCGTCGCCGCCCTCCTGATACTCGGCGGCGTCGGTTCGGCCCCGTCCGGCGCCGAACCGACGGGGCCTCAGCAGGCAACGCCCTTCTCCGGGCAGACCGGCGCCCTCGCGACAGCCGCCGACTCCGGCACGCTCAAGCCGCTCACCAACGACTGGGGCTGAGCACACCGGGGTGGCCGAGGGGGCCTGAACGACTGGGCGTTCGCCGAAACGCCGCCCCCCGACGGCACGTCCGCGCCCTTCACCGACTTCTGACGGTTTCACCCTTCCGCCTTTCGTCCTCTCTCGAACGCAACGCTCGCCACGCCCCCTCAGACGGCCGAGCATCCCGTGCCCGCGCGGCAGACCTCGTCGTCCGCCTTCCGCCGTTCCGGCGGTGAACTGGGCACGCAGAGAAGATAGTCGCGGTGGCCACGGCGTCCTGGTCGGCATCAGGGCGCCGTGAGACGTGAGGACTTCACCAAGGAGGCCATTGACAGCTTCGCAGTTGTCTGCTGTGGGGCGGAGAGAGAGACCATGCAGCACGGGTTTCGCCTCGTCGGACCACCGCAGGCCGCTCCTGAACTGGCCTGCCTGCGGATCATCGCCCAGCTGCCGGCCTCCTGGGCCGGCGTGGTCCACGAGTCCGGCATCGGATACGCCGTTCTCGTCCTGCACGCGGACTCCCCGTACGAGGAAGTCGCCGCTGCCGTCCGCGCCGCGCTGGCGTCGGCGCCGCTCCGCCGGTGGTCGCTGACGTCACCGAGCCGTCCCGCCGTCCTCGCGGTCGCGCCGAACCCGGCCCGGCCGCCGGCCGGTTCGGTGAGTTCAGTGACGAGGGTTCGGTGACGAGGGTTCGGTGACGAGGGCCGTGGGCTCCGCCGTTCACGGTTTCCGGCCGGCCGGCCGCGGAGAGCCGGTCCGGCGCGCTCAGGCCTCCCCTTGCCCCTCCCCGTCCTCCGCGGCGACCTGCTTGAGCGTCCGTCCGCTGCGCGCCGAACGCGCGCGCCGTGGGTCGGGCGTGCCGCCGTGCGCGGTGTGGCCGTGCCTGACCAGCAGCCACGCCTCCCGCTCCCCGCCCGAGCCCGTACGGAACCGGGTGAGCGCCCACTCGCCGCGCAGCTTGTGGCCGGCCAGCCGGAAGGAGGCGTGGCCGGCGTCGAGCGCCTGGGCGAACGGGACCTCGTGGCCGCGTCTGTCGGTGCTGCGGTTCTCGTAGCTGCCCTCGTCCCAGATGATCACCGTGCCGGCGCCGTACTCGCCGTGGGCGATGGTCCCCTCGAAGTCGCGGTACTCCAGGGGGTGGTCCTCGGTGGGCATCGCCAGGCGCTTGTCGTGCGGGTCGCCGGACGGGCCCTTGGGGATCGACCAGGACTTGAGCACGCCGTCGACCTCCAGGCGGAAGTCGAAGTGCATGGTGCTGGCGTCATGGATCTGGACCACGAAGACGGGCTCGGCGCCGGACCCGGCGCCGTCGCCGCCACCGGGCTCACGGGTCTTGCGGAAGTCCCGTTTCCGCCGGTACTCGGCCAGGGTCTGCGGTCCGGGCATCGTCGTTCCTCCTCTTCAGCCCCTGCGTCTACCCCCGCGGTTCCCCTCCGACACGTCCGGTGCGACCGCTCCGGTGTGACGGCGACGATGCGGGGCAGCCGCCACGGCAGAGGCGTACGACGTGCGGCCCGTACGACGTGCGGCGCGTCCGGCGGGTACGGCGCGTACGGCGCTGCGGCGCGTACGAAGGCGAGGTGCCCAGGCGATGACACGCGACACGATCACGTCCAGGCTGCTGGCCGAGCACGGCCGGACGTACGCACAGGAGGCCGGCATCACGCTGCGCGACAAGCCCGCGCCGCTGTACCAGCTCCTGGTGCTCACGGTGCTCTGCTCGATCCGGATCAGCGCCGAGACGGCGACCAAGGCCGCCCGGGAGCTGTTCCGGGCCGGACTCCGCACCCCCAGGGCGATGGCCGACTCCGACTGGCAGGACCGGGTGGACGCGCTGGGCCGGGCCCACTACGTACGGTACGACGAGAGCACCGCCACGGCTCTCGGCGACGGGGCGCGGCTGGTGCTCGAACGCTGGCACGGCGACCTCCGCCGGATGCGGGAGGAGGCCGGCGGCGACCCGGGCGCGCTGCGTGAGCTGCTCCGAGAGGTGCCCCGGATCGGCCCGGTCGGCGCGGACATCTTCTGCCGGGAGGCCCAGGCCGTCTGGCCGGAGCTGCGCCCGTACTTCGACGACCGGGCGTGCGAGGTGGCGGAGGACCTCGGTCTCCCGCACACCCCCCGTGGCCTGGGTCAGCGCGTGGCCCCGAAGGACCAGGCCCGGCTGGCCGCCGCCCTGGTCAGGGTCGGCCTGTCTAAGGACGCGGCGAAGAAGCTGCAGGCCGCGTGAGCGCGCGTCGTACGTGCCCGCGCCGGGGTGCCGGCGGCTGTGGTCGGCGCGCCGCGCCCCCGAGTCCTGGAAGGCACGTGCGGTCATCCCTTCGCACGTGGCGCGGTCCCGCCCCCGGGAACGGCGCGAGGCGAGGGTCCCCGGCCTGCTACCGGCGCAGCATCCGCAGTCGCAGCCGGTGCGGCCGCAGGACCGTGGTCAGCCGTGCGGGGCGGTCGTCCACCGGCCCGGGCGCGGAGACCGGCCGCCAGCGGGCCAGCACGGTGGCGAGCGCGATCACCGCCTCGGCGCGGGCGTAGTCGGCGCCGAGGCACTGGCGCGGCCCGTTGGCGAAACCGGCGAAGCCCCGGCGCGGCAGCGCGGCGGCCCGCTCGGGCAGCCAGCGGTCCGGATCGAAACGGCCGGGGTCGGCGGAGATCGCCGGACCTCCACCAGGTCCCCGAAGCCGGACAGGCCTCCGAGGAACGCCGCCGGATCCCGCACCAGGGCGGGCAGATGCCCGAGCACCGGCACTGCCCCGGGCACGCCGGCACGGATGTACGTCGTGGTCGCGGCATCCCGCGCGGACGAGGACACGGGCTCAGCATAGGGGCGGCGGCGGACGACGCGGCCGACCGCCGCGAGGTGGCCCGAGTACCCGGTGCGGGTACCCGGGCCGGAAGGGATCAGCCCCCGGGGGCAGGTGGCCGATGCCGGTGCCGGTGCCGGTGCCGGTGCCGAAAGGGATCAGCCCGGGGGCCGGGACAGCGGGCTCGCGTCGATCTGCCGGAGCAGCGTGAGCGCGTCCTCGTACACGAGGACGGCGCCCGCGTCCTCCAGCTCGCCGCGCGGGACGCCGCCCGTCAGCACGCCGATGCAGGGCACGCCGGCCCGCCGCGCGGCCTCGACGTCCCACACCGTGTCCCCGATGAAAACGGCGTCCGACGGTTTCGCGTCCACGGCGTCCAGAGCGGCCTGCACGAGGTCCGGGGCGGGCTTGGTGACCTCCGCGTCGCTCCCCGTGGTGGCGGCCTCGATGACGTCGTCGGCATCGAGGCGCTTGCGGGCGGCGGCCACCTCCTCCGCCGCCGCGGAGCTCGCGAGCACGACCCGCCAGCCGCGGGCCGCCGTCGCCCTGAGCAGTGCCGCCGCGCCCTCGAACGGGCGCAGGTTCTCCCACCACCCCGCGTACAGCGCTCCGTGCGCGTCGGCGATGGCCTCGTCCTCCTCGCGTCGGAGGTGCGGGCCGAGCACCTCGTCGATGAGCCGGTCGGCGCCCATGCCGACGGCACGGTGGATCCGGACCATCGGCACGTCGTGGCCGTGCCGGCGCAGCGCCTGCCACCAGGTGAGGACGTGCAGGTAGTTGGTGTCGACGAGGGTGCCGTCCAGGTCGAACAGGGCGACGCCCCCGGGTGCTCCTGCGTCGTGCGAGGTCATTGCGCCTCCTGTGGATCCGCGTCGCGCACTCACCCGGCCACTGCCCGGCATCGGCTGCGCCATGCGGGCCCCGCGCGGCGGACCGGCTCCGCGAACAGTGCGCATGAACGGCCGAGGGCGGGGCAGCGGCCGACGGGAGGGGCCCTGCGTACGACGAGAGGAGTGGTCATGCCCCGTGGATCGAGTGCCAAGCGTGAGCGGCAGTACGAGCACATCAAGGAGAGCGCCCTGGACCGGGGCGAGAGCAAGGAGCGCGCGAAGGAGATCGCCGCCCGCACCGTGAACAAGGAACGCGCCCGGTCCGGCGAATCCAAGAAGGCGAGCAAGAGCTCGACCCAGGACACGTCGTCCTCGCGCCGCGGCGGGCAGCGTTCGCACAGCGGGTCGGAGGGACCGACCTACGACCAGCTGTACGCGGAGGCGCAGCGGCGGAACATCCACGGCCGCTCGAACATGAACAAGGCCGAACTGAAGCGCTCCCTGGGCGGCGGTTGAGGCTCAGCGGCGGATCGCGGTGATCACGTAGTAGTCGAGGAGGCCCTGTTCCCAGGCGTGCAGGAAGTTCCTCGGCCAGGTGCCCGGCTTCCACTGGTCGGACAGCCAGTGGTCCCAGCCGGGCCAGACCGAGGAGCCGATGGACTCGCAGCGCACTCCGGTCAGCCCCGACCGGGTGAGGGCGTCGGTCAGTTCGGTGGGCGGACGGGCGATGTCCAGCCCCTCCGCGAAGGTGTCGAGCAGCTCGGCCAGCCGGGGGGCGGCCGCGGGATCCGACGCGAAGAAGCTCGTCACGGCGGCCCGGCCGCCGGGGCGCAGCACCCGGGCGGCCTCGGCGGCGAAGAGGGCGAGGTCGTCGAAGTGCTGGGCGGCCTCGACGCTGTAGACGCAGTCGAACTCACTGTCCTCGAACGGCATCCGCTCGGCGGCCCCTCGCACGAAACGCAGCCGCTCGGGCCCGTCCGCGTCCAGCACGTCCGCGTTGGCCCGGCGGGCCCGGTCCAGCTGCTGCGGGTGGATGTCCATGCCGGTGACCAGGGCCGGCCCGTACTCCGCCAGGGCCAGGGCGCAGCCGACGCCGAGCCCGCAGCCGACCTCCAGGAGCCGGGCGCCGGCGAGCGGCTTCGCGGTGTCCAGTACGCGCCGGTAGAGGTCCTGCTGGCTGCGGACCCTGTCGTCCACGGTGGGCGTGCCGTCGAGGTCCTCGGGCCGCCAGTAGCCGAAGTTGATGAAGCCGCCCGCGAAGACGGGGGCCGAGCTGAGGTCTGCGGGGCCGTACGTCTCCCGTACGGTGGCCCGCATTCCGCCGGGCCGGTCGTCGGCTTGGGTCATCGATGCACCTCCGCACCCAGTGTGGCGACCCGGTGACGGTCTGTCGACGGGCGCGCCTCGGCGCGCCGGACGGATGCCGGGCTTGTGCCGGGCGGATGCCGCGCGCATGCCGGGCGAATGCTGGTACGGAATCGGGACGTCGTCGTCACGTCTCAGGGCTGGACCTTGTGGCCGAAAAGTAGCTAAGTATGAGCAGCCTCGTCGTCATGGACCGCTTCCGTGGCAGCGAGATCTGTTCCGACCACCCGTCATGCGACCACAGGGGGATTTCGCGCCATGAGCGACGGTAGAGGTGGGCCTGAGGTGCCCCGTCCGGAGAACAACGCGGCCCACGGGATCACCCCGGACACCGGCGGCGGCTTCACCGACCCGACTCCGGGCCAGGACGACGGCATCATCGTCCAGGGAGGTCGCACGGCCCACGGCTCCCCCGACTCGGCGCAGGCGATCGGGCCCAAGCAGGACGACCCTCGGGCGATCGGGCCCAAGCAGGACGACCCCCGGGCGATCGGCCCGAAGCAGGACGACCCCCGTGCCATCGGACCCAAGCAAGACGACCCCCGCGCGCTGGGGCACGGCATCATCGTGCAGGGCGGGCGTACCGAGCACCCGGACAAGAAGGCGCGTCAGAAGCGCCCCAAGAAGAAAATGAAGACCATGATGCTGGTCATCGGTGGCGTCATGGTGGTCGCCGTGGGTGGGGCGATCGCGGGCCGGCAGTTGGGGCAGGATCCGGCCACCACGCTGCCGCAGGCGGCGACGCCCGCCGCTTCCGCCCCGGCCGGCACGTCCGGCACCGCCGCCCCGTCGGCCTCCTCCGACAGCGCCAGCCAGGCGCCCGCTCCCAGCGAGAGCGCTTCGGCGACGGCGACGGACTCGCCCACGCCCGTCGCCTCCACCCCGCCGGCCCGGACCGGCACCGGAAACGGAAGCAGTGCCTCGCCGGTGCGTACGACGCGGTCGGCACAGCCGACGCAGTCGAGCACGGCCGTTCCGGTCGCCGCACCGGAGCTGTCGCTGCGTCCGACCAGCGTCCAGGAGTACTGCGCGAACGGCCAGTGGCCGAACACCCTGGTGGTCCGCAACAGCGGCGGCGGCGACCTGGACTGGTCGGTCGGTCAGCTGCCCGCCGGAGTCACCGTCAGCGCGGGCGAAGGATCCCTCGCCGCCGACGGCTCACAGGTGATCACGCTCGGCGGCCGGGCCGAGCAGCTGCCCGCGGACGGCCGGTTCACGATCGGCTTCTCCAGCAACGGCGGCAGCGGCCAGGTGACCGTGAACTGCGCCTGACCGGTCGGGCGCGGGAAGCTCCCGGTGTCACACGTCCCATGTCACCGGGAGGCTCTTGACCCCGTAGATGTCCGCGGTCTCCGGGCGCAGCACGACCTCTTCCGCCGGTACGGCCAGGCGCAGGGTGGGGAAGCGGTCGAGCAGCGCGGCGAACGCGACGCGCATCTCGATGCGGGCGAGCTGCTGGCCCAGGCACAGGTGGACGCCGTGGCCGAAGGCCAGGTGGCCGGCGGGCTTGCGCCGGAGGTCGAGGACGTGGGGGTCGGTGAAGCGCTCGGGGTCGCGGTTGGCGGTGTTGTAGGAGAGGACGACGGTGGTGCCGGCCTCGATGGTCCGGCCGCCGACCTCGACGTCTTCGAGCGCCGTCCGCATGAACGTCTTGGCCACGCTCAGATAGCGCAGCAGCTCTTCCACGGCCTGGTCGATGAGCGTGGGATCGGCGCGCAGCGCGGCCAGTTGGTCGGGGTGCTGGAGCAGGGCGAAGGTGCCGAGCGAGAGCATGTTGGCCGTGGTGTCGAAGCCGGCCGCCAGCAGGATCAGGCTGATCCCCTTCAGCTCCTCGTCGGTGAGGTCGGTGTCGGTGAGTTCGCTGAGCACGTCGTCGGTGGGGTGCGCGCGCTTGGCGGCGACCAGTTCGGCGAGGTACTCCTGCGTGGCCGTGTAGGCCGCGATCAGCTCCTCGTCACCGGTCTCCCCGCTCATGAAGGTGTCGATCTGCTCCTGGAAGGAGGCACGGTCCTCGTACGGGACTCCCAGCAGCTCGCAGATGATGATGGTCGGGATGGGCTTGGCGAAAGCGGTGACCAGGTCCGCCGACGGGCCGGCGGCCTCCATGGCGTCGAGGCAGTCGGTGGTGATCTGCTCGATGCGCTCGGTGAGCAGGCGCATCCGGCGTGCGGTGAACCTGCCCACCAGCGGCTTCCGGTAGCGGCTGTGCTGCGGGTCGTCCATGAGGAGGAACTCGCCGGGCGGCGCCGGCGGGACCTCGAAGTCGACCACGTTCAGGAGGTCCTTGCGCGAGCTGAACCGCGGATCGGCCAGGACCGAGCGCACCAGGTCGTATCCGGTGATGAGCCAGCCGGGCTTGCCGCCGACGTGAGTGAAGGGACTGACCGGGCCGCGCTGACGGGCCTCGATCAGCTCGGCCGGTGGGTCGAAGGGGCAGCCAGGCTGACGCGTCGTCGGGGTCGTGACGGTGTGCGGGGATTCACTCATGGCTCTTCCTCAGCTTCTCAACTCGCGACATGACGTGTTTAGTTCAGCTCGAACGCTACGTTGCGTTCAGACTTCGGTCAATCGCAGAAATGGCGTTTACCCACGTGAACGCCGGTAAATTGATGCAATGACGCTGGAGTCAAACGCAACGTAGCGTTGCAATGAGAGAGAGCGAAGGCAATGCCCCGCAGACCGCGCCGACCGCGCCGGCGGTCAGGAGACGAGCGGGGCGTCCACCTCGGTCAGCTTCACCGTGCACAGGCCGCCGCGCTCGGTCGTCACGTCCGTCACCTCCAGCTGGGTGCCCGGGGCGAGGATGTACTCCTCCTCTCCGGTGAACGCGGAGAAGCTGCGGATGCCCACCGCGCGCGCCGGGGTCACCTCGAACAGCGTCCGCTTGCCGCGACTGCCGAGGAAGGAGCGGGCGACGCTCAGCTCGGAGGTGCAGGAGGAGACGCCCCACCAGGTGACCGTCCGCCCGACGGGGTACTGCCGGCGCAGGTCGAGGCCGACACCGCGCCACAGCGGCCGGTGCTGGGCGGGCAGTGCGGAGACGGCGTCGAACAGCAGCCGCAGATACGGCAGGTAGGGCACCACGCGGCTGCGGTCGGCGGAACGCAGCACGGCGTTGATGTTGCGGTAGAAGCCGGACTCGCAGGTGTAGAGGAAGAGCGCGGCGATGGCGTCGGCCGACAGCGCGCCGCCCGGCTGCTCGTCCGCGCGCCGCTTGCCGAACTCGCGCGAGCGGTCGATGTGCCGGCCGAGTCCGGCGAGCACCTGCGTGACCGGGGCGACGGCCTCCTCGAAGGGCATGAGCGGGGTGTCGAAGACGCCGGTGACCGGCGGCAGGACGTGCCCCTCGTCCCGGACGCTGGTGAGCCGCTCCAGATACAGCTGGTGCAGCTCCATCGTCGAGGCGATGAAGGCGCCCATGCGCGCGGCCACGTCGTCGTCCGTGCCCCCGCCGCCCGCATCCGTACCGGCGCCGCCGCCGGGCGCGGGCTGGTTCCAGCCCTTGCTCGGGAGCCAGTCGATCTCGTCGGCGCCGAGCGACAGCAGCGCCTGGTTCACGGTGCCGAGGTGGTCGCCCTCGCAGAAGAGGTCGCCCTGCGCCGCCGGGTTGGCGTGGTCGATGTGCCGGACCTCCACGCCCGGGTACTTCTTCTCAAGGCGCCGGACGATCGTCTTCAGGCCGCGGGCGTGCGCGCCCCACCAGGCGAAGACGACGCCGCGGTCCGCCTCGTCCTCGGCGTCCTGCTTGGCCCGGAGGATCTCCTCCACGATCCGCTCGGCGACCGGGCGCCAGAACGCGGTGTGCTGGTCGGTCCCCATGGCGCCGTCGGCGCTGGCGGTCAGGGAGGCGTTCAGGAGCAGCACGCCCTGGGTGAGCATCGCCTGGAACCACTCGGGCGGCTGGACCGTGTCCCGCTCCTTGAGCAGGGCGCGGACCTCGCCGACCGGGGTCTTCTTGGCTATGCCGTACTTCCACATGGCCGCCGCCTTGATCAGGCAGCGGATGCTGACGACCCGGCCGAACTGGCTGTCCTTCCAGTCGCTGAAGGTGTTGTCGAACATGGCGATGCCGGTGGCGCTCTCCGGCCGCGGATAGGGGTTCTGGCCGAAGGCGACGACCTTCCACTTGTGCGGCGGGTTGGGCTTGAGCGCCTGGAAGGTCAGCTCCCGCACCGGCACGACCTGGGGGCTGCGGCCGGGGCCGATGAACTCGGCGGCGTCCGGCCTGGCTTCGAGGACGGGCTTGAGGAGCGGCAGCCAGGGCTCACCGCCGCCGGTGAACAGTTCGGCGAGGGCGAGCGGGTCGTGCGCGTCGGGCTGCTGCGGAGGCGTGGCGGTGGCGTCGCTCATCGAGGAGGGGCTCCCGGTCGTCGTACCAGTGGGCTGAGGTGAAGGGTGGAGCGGGGACTGGGGGGCGGCGCCGGTCGGCGCGGCCGCGGAGTGGCCGGGATCAGCGGCGAAAGGAATGCCCTTTCGGCGGCATGATCCGGACCCGCTGCTCGGGCGGCGCCTGGTCGACGCCGGCGAGCTGGGTGGTGATGATGGCGCGCAGCTCGTCGTCGTCCTCGAACCAGTGGTCGTGGAAGAGCGTGTAGCCGGTCCACATCAGGTTGGCGCAGACGCGGGCCGGCACCCGGCCGGTCCGGGCGCCCATGCCGACGAGCGCCACCGAGCGGATGCTCCCCGGCGCCCGCCGGTTCTGCCGGTGCACGGCCTGGAAGGCCGCCGCGCAGGCCATGGCCACGTTCAGCGTCTCGCTGACGTTCTGCGAAGAGGCCACCATCGTCGGCGTCGATATCAGGAAGCGCGGGACGGTCGCCCCCGACGGCACGCACACCGCGCTGCCCACCGGCATGCTGCCGGCGAACCGGTCCCGGATCGCCCGCCGCACCCGCAGCTGGATGCCCGCCCCGAGATGCCGCTTGATGGCGGCGTCCACTCCGCCGTCCATCCGCCCCGCCGCGTTCGTCGGCGTCACCCACGCGTCCACGTCCTCGTCGAGGATGGAACCGCGCCGGATCTCGATGCCCGGAGTGTCGGCGAACGCCGCCCGCCAGGCCTCCACCACACCCGCGCTGACGTCCGTCAGAACCACCCTCAGCGCGGTGTCCACACAGCCCTCTGCCATCACATTCCCCCTTGTCAGGAACCGCTTCTCCAACACCTCCGACGCTATCGGGCAGCACTGACAACGGCCCGGTCCCGGCGCCCCGGACGGCGTCCGTTACAGTGCGGTCTGCTCCGAGGGACGGAGCATGTGAATGGGGTGGACATGGCCGGCCATCGGTTGTCGAAGAAGCGTCGCCACATCGCCGCGGCGACCGGAGGCGTCATCGCCGTCGTGGGCGCCGTGGCCCTGGCGCAGACCTCGATGGCGGCCACGACGTGGCCCGCGCAGCGGACGTTCACCGGCCGGGCCTTCGACACGTGCGCGGCCCCTTCCCTGGCGGCGATGAAGGCGTGGAAGAGCAACGGCTTCTACGGCGGCGCCGCGGTCTACATCGGCGGCAGGAACCGCGGCTGTGCCCAGCCGAACCTCACCGCCTCCTGGGTGAAGTCGGTCAACGCGATGGGCTGGAAGCTCATCCCCCTCTACGTCGGCGCCCAGCCGCCGTGCCAGACCAGCGCCAACCCCGAGAAGCTCACGGCCGCCACGGCGGCGTCGCTCGGCGCGACGGACGCCGGCGACGCGGTGGCGAAGGCGTCGGCGCTCGGCGTGAAGCCCGGCAGCCCGGTCTTCCTGGACATGGAGCCGTACGACATCACCAACAAGGCGTGCAACGACGCCGTGCTGACGTACGTGCGGTCCTTCACCAAGACGCTGCGCGCCAAGACCTACCGCGGCGGCTTCTACGGCTTCACCAGCTCCAGCGCGAAGGCCGTCGCGACGGCGACCGACCGCACCGACCTGCCGGGCAACCTCTGGTACGCGCTGTGGGACAAGCAGTACACCACCACGGCCGACTGGCCGTGGGGCGCCACCCAGTACACCGACCACAGCCGCGGCCACCAGTACCTGGTCAACAGCAAGGAGACGCGCGGCGGTTACACGATCACGGTCGACCAGGACGCGTGGGACGGGCCGGTCGCGATCGTCGGCTGAACCGCGTCGAGGGCCGCGCCGATCGCGCGCTCCTCGTAGCGGAAGTGGGACTCCATGATGGCCGCGAGTCCGTCGAGCTCGCGGCCGATCGCTTCCAGGTCCGGGTCGGCCGAGGCGGCCGCCGTGTCGGCCAGCTCGGTCACCCGGGTCAGGATCGAGGAGATCAGGCCGTGGTCCTCGACGAGCTTGGCGATCGTCGGGGCGAGGTCGGGGCGCTCGCGCAGGAGCTGCGGGAAGATGCCGTCGTCCTCGCCGCGGTGGTGCGAGGTCAGTGCGGCGCAGAAGGCCAGGCAGTGGTCGAGGAGGGTGCGGTCGGCCGGACCGGGCCGGCCGAGCCGTGCCCTGGTCTCGCCGATCCGGCGGCGGAGGTCTTCGTGTGCCTGGTGGAGCTGCCTGCTGAGGGCGGCGACGCGGTCGTCGCCACGGGGAGCACGGGGAGCAGCGGGAGAATCGGGACAATCGGGAGAATGGGGAGCCACAAGTGGCGGTCCCTTCGGTTCCGCACCTCCATGCCTGACGCTGTCCGTCACCGGCACGCGATGCTGGGGCTCATCCGACCACGTGCGACGGCGTGAGGGCAAGGGGAGCTCCCGCCCGCTCCCGGCCGGTCCGTCCCGGACGTGGGAGAGTGGGAAGGGTGGGGAGGTCGCCATGGACCTGATCGAGGAACGTCCCTTCCGCTACCGCATCGATCCGCACGAGGGCATGCGGGTGCCCGGAGTGGTGTTCGCCTCCCGGGAGCTGCTCGCGGACGCCGAACGGTCGCTTGACCAGGTGGTGCGGGTGGCCACGCTGCCGGGGATCGTGGCCGCCTCGTACGCGATGCCGGACATCCACTGGGGGTACGGCTTCCCGATCGGCGGGGTCGCCGCCACCGACGTGGCGGACGGCGGGGTGGTGTCGCCGGGCGGCGTCGGCTTCGACATCTCGTGCGGGGTGCGGCTGCTCGCCGCGGACTGCGACGAGGCGGCGCTCCGGCCCGTACTGCTCGACGTGATGGACGGCCTGGACCGGGCGATCCCGCGGGGCGCCGGGCCCGGCGGGGTGTGGCGGCTGGACGGGGACCGGGAGCTGGAGCGGCTGCTGCGGGGCGGGTCGCGGTTCGCCGTGGAGCGGGGGCACGGGGAGGAGCGGGACCTGCTGCGCTGCGAGGACGGCGGGGCGGTCGCCGACGCGGATGTGACGCAGGTCGGCGAGCGGGCGCGGCAGCGCGGGCTCGGGCAGGTCGGGAGCCTCGGCTCGGCGAACCACTTCCTGGAGGTGCAGCGGGTCGAGACGGTGTACGACGAGCCGGCGGCGGCCGCGTTCGGGATCAGCGCGGGCCAGGTGTGCGTGATGATCCACTGCGGGTCGCGCGGGCTCGGACACCAGATCTGCACGGATCACGTCAAGCTGATGGACCGGGCGATGGCGCGGTACGGGATCACGGTGCCGGACCGGCAGCTGGCCTGCACGCCGGTGGAGTCGCCGGAGGGGCGGGCGTACCTCGGCGCGATGGCGGCGGCCGCCAACTACGGCCGGGCGAACCGGCAGTTGCTGTCGGACGCGACGCGTGGCGTGTTCCGGCGGGCGGCCGGCGTACGGCTCTCGCTGGTGTACGACGTGTCCCACAACCTGGCGAAGATCGAGCACCACACGGTGGACGGCGCCCGGCGGCAGCTGTGCGTGCACCGCAAGGGCGCGACCCGCGCATTCCCGCCCGGCCATCCCGAACTGCCCGGGGACATCAGGGAGTTCGGGCAGCCGGTGCTGATCCCGGGAACGCTCGGCACGGCCTCGTACGTGCTGGCCGGGGTGGCGGACGGGAGCGCGTTCCACTCCACCTGCCACGGCGCCGGCCGGACCATGAGCCGGCATCAGGCCGCGCGCACGATCACCGGCGGCGAGCTGCGGGCGAGGCTGCGCCGGGCCGGGATCGCCGCTCGTCCGAAGTCCTGGCGGGGCCTGACGGAGGAGACCCCGGAGGCGTACAAGGACGTGGACGCGGTGGTAGCGGCGAGCGAGGGCGCGGGGCTCTGCCGCAGGGTGGCGCGGCTGGTGCCGCTCGGGGTGGTCAAGGGGTGACGCACCGCGCATCGGGGCCAGGGCTCCGGCGCACCCGGCCGGGTCCTCCGTCCGACCGGTTCCGGGGGCCGGTCCGCCCCTGATCCGCACGGCGGTCGCCGGGCGGTCACACGTCCACGATCGCCGTGCAGGACCAGCCGTACGGGTCCGGCCCGATGTGCAGGCCCTGCCAGGAGATGCCCTTCGGTACGGCCCCGATGATCTCGACCTGGTCGAGCTCCGCGACCGCCGAGCGCACGTCCAGGCCGCCGTCGTCCTCCTCGGCGGTCTCGACCTCCACGTCCACCGGGATCCGGCCGGTCACTTCGAGCCGGAAGACGAACTCGTCGAGCAGTCCGACGAGCAGGTCCTCGTCGCTGCCCGGCGCGAGCCGCACCCGCTCCACGGCGGTGGGCCGCACGCCCGACACCTCGGCGAAGCACTCGACCATGCCGAGCACGGCCTCCGCGAGGCACGCCTCCCGGGTGGGGCCCCAGGCCCGTACCTGGGCGTCGGCGGTGTGCGGCACCGAACGGTGGCCGCTGCCGCCGTGCCGTCGGGCCCGCAGTTCGTCGTCCAGGTCGCCGACCATGCTCCCAGTCTCCCACCGGCGCCCGGAGCCGGCACCGGGCCGGACCCCGGCCGCCCGCGCGTGACCCCGGCTGACCTCGGGTGACCCCGGAGCGGGGCCGCCGGGCGGCCAGCCGTACCTTGACCCCCATGATCCAGGTGAGATTTCTGTGAGGGCGCTGCTGCCGCCGGGAGTGGTGGTCGTCGAGTCGCACGGGGACGTTCCCGGCGCGCGGCCGTTCCCGGGCGAGGAAGAGGCGCTGGCGCGGGCGGTCGAGCAGCGGCGGCGGGAGTACGTGACCGTGCGGCACTGCGCCCGGCAGGCGCTCGCCGAGCTCGGGCTGCCGCCGGTGGCGATCCTCAGCGGTGAGCACCGGGAGCCGCTGTGGCCTTCCGGGGTGCTCGGCAGCATCACGCACTGCGACGGATACCGGGCCGCCGCGCTCGCGCGCGAGGGTGCGGTCGCCTCGGTGGGCATCGACGCGGAGCCCCACGCGCCGCTGCCGGAGGGCGTGTTCGGCGCGATAGCCCGGCCCGAGGAGCAGGGCGAGCGGGAGCGGTGGGCGGACGAGCGGCCCGGGGTCTGCTGGGACCGGGTGCTGTTCAGCGCGAAGGAGTCGGTCTACAAGGCGTGGTTCCCGCTCGCCCGGCGCTGGTTGGGCTTCGAGGACGCCACCGTCAGGTTCGCGCCGGAGGACGGGACGTTCGCCGTCGAGCTGCACCGGACGGGTCCGGAGGTCGACGGGGTGCCGCTCACGGCGATGAGGGGCCGGTGGGCCGTACGGAACGGGCTGATCCTCACCTCCGTGGTGGTCCCCGCGGCCGGCTGATCCGCCTCCGCGACGACACCCCGAACGGCGATTTCCGGCCAGTCGATCACGGTGCCCCGCCCGCGCCCCAGGGCTCCCCAGGTGAACCCTTGTGGCCCGACTGCGGGTTGCATAGGATCCACGCGTTGATCACGGAACGGAAACGGGGGGTGCCGTGATTGCGGTGGACAGGCGTATCGCCGTCATAGGTCTGACCTGCAGGTTTCCCAATGCGGACGACCCAGAGGCGTTCTGGCGCAACCTGCTCGAAGGCAGGGATTCGATCACTCGGGTCAGCGGCCCCGACGGCGTCGCCGCCCGCGGACTGCTCGACGATCCGGAGTGGTTCGACGCGGGATACTTCGGCATTTCGCCACGCGAGGCCCGGATCGTCAATCCGCAGGCCCGGCTGTTCCTGGAGTGCGCGCTCGCCGCGCTCGAGGACGCCGGGCAGGATCCGCAGCGGGTGACCGGAGCGGTCGGCGTGTACGGGGGCGGCGGCGAGAACGCGTACGCGCAGCTGCTCAGGGCGAACCGGGCCGAGCTGCCGTCGGTCTCCGACTGGGAGATACGGGTCGCCAACGGGCCCGACTTCCTCTGCAACAGGGTCGCCCACCGGCTCGGTCTGACCGGCCCGACGGTGGCCGTGCAGGCCGCGTGCGCCACCTCTCTGGTCGCCGTGCACCTCGCGGTCCAGGGGCTGTTGAACGGGGACTGCGACCTGGCCCTGGCCGGCGGCGTCACCGTGCGGCTGCCGGCCGGGGTGGGCGGGCCCGACGAGGTGGGGATCCAGGCGCCGGACGGCGTGCTGCGCGCCTTCGACGCCGCCGCGAGCGGCCTGGTCGGCGGCGACGGAGTCGGTGTCGTGGTGCTGAAACGATTCGCTGACGCGGTGGCCGACGGCGACCGCGTCGACGCGGTGATCCTCGGGTCGGCGGTCAACAACGACGGCGCCGACCGCATGGGCTTCACGGCCCCGGGCGTCGCCGGACAGGCCGCGGTCATCGAACGGGCCCAGCGGGTGGCGGGCGTGACGCCGGAGTCCTGCACCTACGTGGAGACCCACGGCACCGGCACCCGGCTCGGCGACCCGGTCGAGATCGCCGCGCTCACCAAGGCGTTCCGCCGGGAGCGACCCGACGACACCGAGCGACCCGAGCAACCCGACGACACCGAGCGACCCGACGACACCGAGCGACCCGGCTACTGCGGGATCGGCTCGGTGAAGACAAACATCGGGCACACGGACGCCGCCGCGGGCGTGGCCGGTCTGATCAAGACCGTCCTGGCGCTCAAGCACGGCGTCATCCCGCCCAGCCTGCACTTCACCGAGGCCAATCCGGAGATCGACTTCGCGACCAGCCCGTTCCGGGTGGTCACCCGGGCGGAGGAGTGGCGGCCGGAGGGCATTCCACGCCGTGCCGGGGTGAGCTCCTTCAGCGTGGGCGGGACGAACGCCCACGTGGTCCTCGAACAGCCCCCGGCGGAAACCGGTTCGGGCGGGACGCCGAGCACGGGCGGCCCGTACGTGCTGCCGCTGTCGGCGAAGACCCCGACGGCCCTGGACGCCGTCACCGAACGGCTCGCGGAGCGGCTGCGCGCCGAGCCCGGCGTGCCGCTCGCCGATGTGGCGTGGACGCTGCAGACCGGCCGCCGGGAGCTCCCGTACCGGCGGATCGCGATCGTGAACGACACCGCGGACGCCGTGCGCGTGCTGGCCGGCGAGGAGCCGGAGCGGCTCGTCACCGCGCCCGGGGCGGTCTGGCCGTCGGCCGGGGAGCCCGAGGAGTCGGGGGAGGATCCCGCCGCCGCGGGCCGACGCTGGCTGACCGGTGCCGCCGTCGACTGGGCGGCGCTGCACGGTGGCCGGCGGCCGCGCAAGGTCGCCCTGCCCACGTACCCCTTCGAGCGGCGGCTGTTCACGGTGGGGCGCGGCGACCCGCCCGCCCCGGCACCGACACCGCCCGCGCCCGTGGCCGCCACCGCGCCGGTCGCCGCCCCGCCGGACGGCACGGCCACGTACGAGCTGGTCGCGAAGGTCTTCGCCGAGATCCTCGACCTGCCCGAGGTCGAGCCCGACGAGAGCTTCTTCGACCTCGGCGGCGACTCGCTCATCGCGACCCGCCTCGTGGCGCGGGTCCGCGAGACGTACCCGGTGGAGCTCGCGCCCAAGGAGCTGATCACGGCGCCCACGGCCGAGGAGTTCGCCGCGCTGATCGAGTCGCGGCTCGGCCGGGACCGTACGCCTTGACGCGGTGGACCGTCCGCCGGCACCGCCGGCCGGACGCCGGCACCGTCCTCTACTGCTTCCCGCACGCCGGCGGGCTGCCGGGCGAGTACGTCCGCTGGTCCGACGAGCTGCCCGGGACCGAGGTCCGGGGCGTGCACCTGCCCGGCCGGACCACGCGCCGGGCGGAGCCGCCGTACACCCGGATGGACGCCCTGGTGGACGCCCTGGTGTCGGCCGTCGACTTCGAGGATCCCGACGGCACCGGAGCGGACGGGCGGCCGTTCGTGTTCTTCGGCCACAGCCTGGGCGCCCTGGTCGCCTTCGAGGTCGCGCGTGAACTGCGCTCCCGTGGGCGGGCGTTGCCGCGGCGGCTGATCGTCTCCTCCTGCCCCGCTCCCCCGCTGCCGCCGGTCGCGCGGCCGGTGCACGGCCTGTCGGACGACGAGCTGCTCGACGCGATCGAGCGGGGCACGGGCGAGCCGATGGCCCATCTGCGGGAGGACGACGAGCTGCGGGAGCACGCGCTCGCGAGCTTCCGGGCCGACTACGCGCTCCTGGAGCGGTACGCCCCGGTGGCGGCCGAGCCGCTGGACCGCCCGATCACCGTCCTCGCCGGCGGCGAGGAGCCCTGGTCGTCCTGGCACGACGGCTGGGCGGCGCACACCAGCGCCGCGACCGAGCTGCGGGTCGCGGCCGGTGGCCACTTCTACTTCCGCGGAGGACAGGGGCGGGACGATCTCCTGCGCGCCCTCCGCGAGTCCCTGCAGATTTCGACACCGACGACGAGGGGAGACCGCGGGTGGACCGCATAGGCGTGGTGGGCGCCGGAACCATGGGGCGCGGGGTGGCCGAGCTGTTCGCGGAGCACGGGCACGAGGTGGTGCTCGTGGACGTGACGGAGGCCGCCCTGGTGTCCGCGCGGGACGAGATCGCGCGGAACGTACGGTTCGCTCCGCTGGTCCGTCCGGGGACTCCCGTACGGGATCCGCAGGAGGTGACCGGGCGGATCGACTTCACCCTGGACCTCAAGCGGCTGGGGGACGTGGACTTCCTGGTCGAGAACGTCACCGAGGACTGGGACGTCAAGCGCCCGCTGTACGCGGAGCTCGACGCGGTCTGCCGGGCCGGGGTGCCCTTCGGCGTCAACACCTCGGCGATTCCGATCACGCGGGTCGCCGGGCTGACCGGCCGGCCGGAGCACGTGATCGGCATGCACTTCATGAACCCGGCGCACCTCAAGCCCACCGTCGAGCTGATCCGCGGCCACCACACCTCGGAGGAGACGATCGCCCGTACCCGGGCGCTGCTCGACGGGGTCGGCAAGGGGCACGTGCTCGTCCAGGACTCCTCCGGCTTCGTGACGAACCGCGTCGCGATGCTCACCGTCAACGAGGCGGCCTTCCTCCTCCACGAGGGGGTCTCCACGGCGGCGGACGTCGACCGCCTGTTCAAGGAGTGCTTCGGGCACGCGATGGGTCCGCTGGAGACCGCGGACCTCATCGGCCTCGACACCGTCCTGCTGTCCCTGAAGGTGCTGTACGACAACTTCGGCGACCCCAAGTACCGGCCCTGCCCGCTGCTCACCCGACTGGTGGACGCGGGTCTCCTCGGGCGCAAGACCGGACAGGGCTTCCATTCCTACGAGTCGGGAGAGTGACCCCCATGGCTGACGTGACGACGACCGGCGCGACCGCCGAGGACGACAAGGTCCTGATCCGCGAGTTCCTGGCCGGGCACGTGCACGGCGTGGAGGTGGAGGACGACGAGGACCTGTTCGCCACGGGTCTGGTGAACTCCCTCTTCGCCGTGCAGCTGGTGATGTGGGTCGAGCGCACCTACGGCCTGGCCGTCGCGGGCGAGGACCTCGCCGTCGCCAACTTCCGCTCGGTCTCGGCCATCGCGGAGTTCGTGGAACGCAAGAAGGCCCTTGCCGGAGGCGGCGCGTGATCGTCGAACCGACGCCGGAGCAGCTGCGGCTGCGCCGGGAGATCATCGCGTTCGCCCGGGCGGAGCTCGGCCGTGACGCGGCCGAGGCCGACCGCGGCGCCCGCTTCCCGCGCGAGGACTGGCAGCGCTGCGCGGACTTCGGCGTGCTCGGCTGGCCGGTGCCCGAGGAGTACGGCGGCCGCGGCTTCGACCCGCTGACCACCATGATCGCGCTGGACGCGCTGGGTTACGCCTGCCCCGACAACGGCCTGGTGTTCGCGGTGAACAACCACCTCTGGGGCTGTGTGATCTATCTGCTGCTGCACGGCTCCGAGGAGCAGAAGCGGCGCTTCCTGCCCGGTCTGTGCGACGGCTCGCTCGTCGGCGCGCACGCGCTGTCGGAGCCGGAGGCGGGCTCGGACATCCTCTCCATGACCACCACGGCGGAGCGCGACGGCGACGGCTACCGGCTGCACGGCACCAAGTGCTTCATCAGCAACGGGCCGGTGGCGGACGTCTTCGTCACGATCGCCCGCACGGGTACGGGCCCGGGCCGCCAGGACCAGCTGTCGGCGTTCCTGGTCACCGCCGACACGCCCGGTGTGGTGAAGAAGCGCGAGCTGCCGAAGATGGGGCTGCGCACCACCCCGATGGGTGTCGTCGAGTTCGACGGCGCCCAGGTGCCCGAGGCGAACCTGATCGGCCGCGAGGGCGGCGGCTACCCGGTCTTCACGTCGACCATCGAGTGGGAGCGGTCCTTCATGTTCGCCCCGCACGTGGGCGCGATGGAGCGGCTCCTGGAGACCTCCGTGCGGCAGGCCAACACGCGCCGCCAGTTCGGCCGGACGCTCGGTTCCTTCCAGGCGGTGTCGCACCCGATCGCGGACATGAAGATCCGCCTGGACCTGGCCCGGATGCTGCTCCACCGGGTCGGCTGGCTGAAGCGGGAGGGCCGGCTCGCCCTCCAGGAGGCCACCATGGCCAAGATCTTCATCAGCGAGGGCCTGGTCGAGACGGCGAAGGCCGCCGTCGAGCTGCACGGCGCCCGGGGCTACCTGGAGGAGTACGGCATCGAGCGCGAGCTGCGCGACGCGCTCGGCGGCCCGATCTACGCCGGGTCCAACTCGGTGCAGCGCGGCATCCTCGCCGAACTCCTCGGCGTCCACGGGGCGTTGTCGGGCGGAGCGGTGTCGGGGGGCGATCCGCGGTGACCGGGAAGACCCTCACGACGCGGCTGCCGCTGGAACCGGCGCTGCCGGCCGAGCTCGCCCAGGAGCTGGCCCAGCGCGTCTACTTCGTCTCGGACACGATCACCGGCTTCTCGCTGGTCCGCTCGGACGCGGGCGACGAGATCACCGCCGTGGACGTGGAGCACGACGGGTCGGCCGACGCCGCCGAACTCACCCGCAAGCTCAACCTGGTCACGGCGAACGACTTGCTCGGGCAGCGGTTCCTGGAGCCCAAGGTGGTCTGGCGGGCCGCCGACACCGGGCCGGTGAAGGACGTGTTCGACGAGCTGGTGGCGCGCGGCGCGGCCGTGGAGGCGGGCGAGGGACAGATCGCGGTCGGCGAGCCGGTCCTGTCGCTCATGGACCACCTGGACTCGATGCTGCGCAAGCTGGTCACGGAGGAGTTCGGCGCCCGGGAGTTCCGCTACCCGACGCTGATCACCGCCGACGCGCTGCGCCGCACCGGCTACTTCGAGTCCTTCCCGCAGATGGTGATGTCCGTCTCGCGGCTGCACGGCGACGTCGACAGCTACCGCGGCTTCCTCGACGAGCTCGCGGGCGGCGGCGATCTGCAGGCGGCGCTCACCGCGCACAGCGGCGGCTTCGACCACTGTCTGCCGCCCACCATGTGCTTCCACACCTACCACCAGTTCGCGGACGGCCCGCTGCCGGAGAGCTCGCTGGTGGTGACGGCACGGGGCAAGTCGTTCCGCAACGAGTCGCGGTACCGGCGCTCGCTGGAGCGCCTGTGGGACTTCACGATCCGCGAGATCGTCTTCCTCGGGACGCCGGAGTTCGTGCTCGACGCGCGCCGGCGGCTGATGGAGCGGGCGTACGAGCTGGTGGACGCGCTCGGTCTGGGCGGGCGGTGCGAGGTGGCGGGCGATCCGTTCTTCCTGGGCGGCACGACCGCGGCGCGTGCCTGGTCGCAGCGGCTCCTGGAGCTGAAGTACGAGCTCCGGCTGCCGCTGGACGACGGACGCGACGTCTCCGTGGGCTCGTTCAACTACCACGAGCAGTTCTTCGGGCGGTCCTTCGGCATCGGCGACGAGACGGGCGAGCCGGTCTTCACCGGGTGCGCCGGGTTCGGGCTGGAACGTTTCGCCTATGCGTTCCTGTGCCGGCACGGCCTGGACCCGGAGCACTGGCCGGACGCGGTACGGGCGGCGGTGGCGCCGTGACCGTACGCGAACCCTCGTCCGTACCCGATCCGGCACCCGAACCCGCGCCGCCGTCGCCGCGCCTGCTGACGCTGTCCGCGCCGACCGTGGACCTGCTGGAGCGGGCCACGGACGAGCTGGCCGACCGCCTCGACGCGATGGGCGACGCGGGCTTCGCGCGGCTGGCCGCCGTGCCCGCTCCCCCGGCCGAGCCGGGCGCGGTGCGGCGCGCCGTGCTCGCAAACTCGGCGGGGAACGCGGCACGTTGGCTGCGCAAGCGCGACGTGCGGCGGGTCTTCACCGGCGGTCCCGGCGACGGGAGCTCCCGGGTGTTCCTGTTCTCCGGGGTCGGCGACCAGTATCCGGGGCTCGGCGCCGGTCTGTACCGGTGTCTGCCGGCGTTCCGGGCGGAGCTCGACCGCTGCTTCCGGGTGCTGGCGGACGAGCACGGCCTGGACCTGCACGCCGTCCTCTTCCCGAGCGGGCACCGCGAGGAGCCGGCCGAGGTCTTCGACCGGCACACGGCGCCGCAGGAGATCCACCGCACGGTGGTGGCCCAGCCGCTGCTGTTCGCGCTCCAGTACTCCCTGGCGCGCGCCCTGACGGCGCTCGGCGCCGCACCAGCCGCGCTCGCGGGCTACAGCGTCGGCGAGTACACGGCCGCGTGCATCGCCGGGGTGTTCCCGGTCGAGCACGCCCTGCGTCTGGTCACCGGCCGGGCGCGGCTCGTGGACGAGCTGCCGCCGGGCGCGATGCTCGCGGTGGCGGCCGGTCCGGAGGCGCTCGACGGCCCGCTGGACGGGCTGCTTCCCGGGCCGCTGTCGCTCGCCGCGCTCAACGGACCGCAGCAGACGGTGCTGTCCGGCCCGGTCGAGGCGGTCGAGGAGGCCGAGCGGCGGCTGACCGGGGCGGGGCTGCCCTGCCAGCGGCTCGCCACGGCGCACGCCTACCACTCGACCATGACGGAGGCGCTGACCGGACCGCTGGAGGAGCTGCTCGGCACCGTGCCGCTCGCCCCGCCCGCGATCCCGCTGCTCTCCAACGTGACCGGGACCCGGCTGCGCGACGAGGAGGCGACGAGCCCGGCCTTCTGGGCCCGTCAGCTGTCCCGGACGCTGCGCTTCTCGGACGAGCTGGCCGAGATCTGGCGCCTGCCCGACCCGATGCTCGTCGAGCTCGGCCCCGGTCAGGCGCTCACCCGGCTCGCCCTCGGCCACCCGGACCGCCCGGCGAACGCCCTGGCCTCGGTCGTCCAGACCCTGCCGGGCCGCCTGGAGAGCCGTACGGAGTGGGAGCTGCTGCTGACCACGGCCGGACGGCTGTGGGCGGCGGGCGCGGCGGTCGACTGGGCCGCACTGGCCGAGGAGCCGGCGGCGGGAAACCCGGCGGCGACTCCGACCGCCACGGAGGGACGCGGATGAGCGACGTCGACGCGATCCGTCCGGTGCCGCGCGACGGGTCCGTGCCCCTGCCGCTGTCGAGCGCGCAGGAACGGCTCTGGTTCATGCAGCAGCTGCAGCCGGGCATGCTCGCCTACCAGTTCCAGGCGAAGATCGAGTTCACCGGGACGCTCGACCCCGAGGTCCTGGCCGCCGCCCTCACCGAGGTGGTGCGGCGGCACGAGGTCTACCGCACGAGCTTCGCCGACGGCCCTGACGGCCCGCTGCAGGTGGTGCACCCGCCGTACCGGGTCGAGCTGCCGGTGGAGGACCTGCGCGGGGCCGGAGCCGCCGCGGAGGCCGAGGTGATCCGTGCGGCGGTGGCGGCGGAGATCCCGGTGGACCGGCTGCCGCTGGTGCACTGGCGGCTGCTGCGGACCTCCGACCAGCGGCATGTGCTGCTGCACCTGGAGCACCATCTCGTCCACGACGGCTGGGGGTTCAACCTCTTCGTCGACGAACTGTGCGCCCTGTACCGGGCGTTCGCGGCGGGCGAGCCGTCTCCGCTGCCCGAACCCGAGGTCCAGTTCGCCGACTTCGCGGTCTGGCAGCGGTCCTGGCTGGACGGTCCGGAAGCCGAGGCGCAGCTCGCGTACTGGCGCGAGCAGCTCGACGGCGTGCCGTACTTCCTCGACCTGGCCACCGACCGGCCCCGCACCCCGAAGCGCCGGTTCACCGGTGACGCGCCGCGTTTCACGGTGCCGGCCGAGCTGGCCGACGCGGTGCGCGCGCTCGCCGCGCGCGAGCGGGTGCCGTTGTTCTCGGTGATGTTCGCCGCGTTCCAGGTGCTGCTCGCCGGCTGGTCGGGGCAGGACGACTTCTGCGTCGCCACGGGGATGGCGGCCCGCACCCGGCCCGAGGTCGACGGCATGTTCGGCATGCTGGTCAACACGGTGGCGCTGCGGGCCGATCTGCGCGGCGACCCGACGTTCCGGGAGCTGCTCCGCCGGGTGCGGAAGACCACCTTCGGCGCGCTGCAGCACCAGGAGCTGCCCTTCGACCGGGTGGTGGCGGCGCTGCGCCCGCCCCGGGTGCGGGGCCGCCAGCCGATGTGCGAGGTGCTGTTCGCGTTCCACGACTCGCCGTCGCGCCCCGTGCGGATCCCCGGCCTCGAGGTCGAGGTCACGCCCGGCGTCAGCAACGGCAGCGCCAAGTTCGATCTCAACGTCATCGCGATCCCCCGCGCCGAGCAGACGATCGGGCAGCGGGACCGGGCCACGACGCAGGCGGTCGAGTTCATCTGGGAGTACGACCGTGACCTCTTCGACGCCGGGACCGTCGCCCGGGCCGCGGCGCGGTACGAGCGGCTGCTCGCCGCGGTGACCGCGGCTCCCGAGACCAGGATTTCAGCGCTGACCGGCGACGGTCGGCGACAGGAGGACGAGAAGTGAGCGACGCGGACGAGCTGATCGGCCCGGTGCGGGCGGCCTGGGCCGAGACCCTTGGCTACGACGAGGCCGAGATACCCCTGGACGTCGGCTTCTTCGACGCCGGCGGCAACTCGCTGCTGCTGTTGCTGCTGTGGGAGCAGCTGAACGAGCTGACGCCGGGCGAGCTGCGCGCCACCGACCTGTTCCAGCATCCGACCGTGCGGGGGCAGGCGGCGTTCCTGCGGAGCGGCGCATGACCCGCGGTCTGTACGAGGTGTTCGCGGCCACCGCGGAGCGGCACCCGGACGCCGCCGCCGTCGAGTTCCCGGACGGCGACGCGGGCGGCCCGGTGACCTACCGCGAGCTGCTGCGGGCCGCCGAGGCGCTCGCGGAGCGGATCGCGGACCGGCACGGCCCGGTCGAGCGGGTCGGCCTGCTCGCCGCCCGCAGCCTCGTCGCGTACGCGGGGTACCTCGCGGCGCTGCGGCTCGGCGCCGCGGTCGTGCCGCTGGGCCCCGACTACCCGGCGGCGCGGAACACGGGGATCTGCGAGGCGGCCGGTGTCGACGTGATGGTGGCCGAGGCGGCCGCCGCCCGGCGCGCCGGTGACGGGTGGGCCGGCGGCCGTCCCGTACTGCCGCTCGACGACGACGAGGTCCGGGCGGCGGCGCCGGGCGGGCGGCTCGCGCCGCACGTGGCGGATCCGGACGGGCTCGCCTATCTGCTCTTCACCTCGGGCACGACCGGCCGGCCCAAGGGCATCCCGATCCGGCACCGTCAGGTGCTGCCGTTCCTGGCGCACAACATCGCGCGCTTCGGGGTCAGGCCGGGCTGCCGGATGTCGCACACCTTCGAGCTGACCTTCGACCTGTCGGTGTACGACCTGTTCGTCACCTGGGGCGGCGGGGCGACGCTCGTGGTGCCGTCCCGGGCCGAGCTGTTCGCACCGGTCGCCTATCTGACCGGCCGGGAGCTGACCCACTGGTTCTCGGTGCCCTCGGCCGTCTCGGTGAGCGCCGGCTTCGGACAGCTCGCCGCCGCCCCGCCGGCCGCCGGTGGGCGGTCGGCCCTGCGTCACAGCGTCTTCTGCGGCGAGCAGCTCACCCTGGACCAGGCGCGGGCGTGGCACGCCGTGGCGCCGGGAGCGCCCGTCGACAACCTCTACGGCCCCACCGAACTGACCATCGCCTGCGCCGAGTTCCGGCTTCCCGAGGATCCCGCGCGGTGGCCGGTGACCTCCAACGGCACCGTCCCCATCGGGCGGGTCTACGAGGGTCTTGAGCACCGGATCGCCCCGGACACGGGCGAGCTGTGGGTGCGCGGCCCCCAGCGGTTCGACGGCTATCTGGACCCGGGCGACGACGAGGGCAGGTTCACGGACGACGGGTACTTCCGCACCGGGGACCGGGTCCGGATCGAGGACGGGCAGCTGGTCCACCGGGGCCGGCTCGACGACCAGGTGAAGATCCGCGGCTACCGGGTCGAGCCGAGCGAGGTGGAGGCCGCGCTGCGCCGCCTCGACGCGGTGACGGAGGCCGTGGTCCTCGGCGTCGCCCGGGACGGCGTCACCGATCTGGTGGCCTGCTACACCGGGCGCGAGACCGGCCGGATGGAGCTGATCCGCGCGCTGCGCGACGCCCTGCCGATCCATCTGGTGCCCCGCCGCTTCGAGCACCTCGACTCCCTGCCCCGCAACGCCAACGGCAAGGTGGACCGGGGCGCGCTCCGCCGAATCGTCAGTGAGGTCAACGATGGCGCACTCGCCTGAACCCGCGGCCGGGCCCGACGCCGGGGCCGCACCGCGGCGCGGCATGGACTTCAGCCTCTTCTACTTCGCCAGCGACAGCGAGGAGTTCGCCGGATCCCGCTACCGCCTCCTCCTGGACGGAGCCCGGTTCGCGGACACCCACGGTCTTGCCGCCGTGTGGACGCCGGAGCGGCACTTCCACCCCTTCGGCGGCCTGTACCCGAACCCGGCCGTCACCGGCGCGGCGGTCGCCGCCGTCACCGAGCGCGTGGCGATCCGGGCGGGCAGCGTCGTGGCGCCCCTGCACCACCCGCTGCGCATCGCCGAGGAGTGGTCCGTCGTGGACAACCTCTCCGGCGGCCGCGTCGGCGTCTCCTTCGCGTCCGGCTGGCACGCGGCCGACTTCGCGCTGCGCCCGGAGGCGTACGCCGACCGCAGGCGGCTGATGCAGGAGCAGGTCCGGCAGGTGCGGGAGCTGTGGCGCGGGGAGTCGCTCGCCTTCCCGGACGGGACCGGCGCCGAGGTGAAGGTGTCCGTCCACCCCAGGCCGGTGCAGCCGGAGCTGCCGACCTGGATCACCAGCGCGGGCGGCGTGGAGACCTTCCGGGCCGCCGGGGCCATGGGGGCGGGCATCCTGACCCATCTCCTCGGCCAGGACCTGGACGACCTCGCGTACAAGATCGGCGAGTACCGTGCGGCCGGCGGCCGGCACGTGGTCCTGATGGTGCACACCTATCTGGACGACGACGCGGACCGGGTCCGGGAGCTGGTGCGCGAGCCGCTCCTGCGCTATCTGCGCGGCTCGCTCGGGCTGCTGCTCGGCTCCGGCCTGGACGGCAGGCGCCGTATCGACCCGGCGAAGCTCCACCCGGACGACCTGGAGTTCCTCGTGCGGCGCTCCTTCGACCGCTATGTCGACGACTGCGGGCTGCTCGGCTCGCCGGAGACGGCGGCGCGCGCGGTGGAGCGGCTGCGCGGGATCGGCGTGGACGAGATCGCCTGCCTGATCGACTTCGGGCTGCCCGCCGACACCGTCATGCGGGGTCTGGAACGGATCGCCGACCTCAACGCCCGGGAGCACGCGCATGGCTGACCACAGCGGCATCCCGACCCCGGACAGCCCCGCGTTCGCGAAGGCGGTCGCCCGGCTGCGGGTGCCCGGCATGGGCACCGAGGCGGTCGCCCCGTTCCTGGCCGGGCTCATCCGGATGACCAGGCCCCGCCGGGTCCTGGAGGTCGGGATGGGCTACACCACGCCGTTCCTGGCGGCCGCCCTCGCCGAGGCCCGGGAGCAGGCCGACGAGGAGTCGCGGCTGCTCGCGGCCAAGACCCGGCCGTACCTGAGCTCCGGCGCCCCGCTGGACGACGACTGGCTGCGCGCCGAGCCCGCACTCGCGGCCCCGGCCGCGTATCTGGAGCCGTACCGGCCGCAGTTCGTGGCCCTCGACGACCTGTCGATCCCCGAGTCCTCGGCCGGGCAGGTCGAGGAGGTCCTCGCCGAGCTGGGGCTCGCCGGGCAGGTCACCGTCGTGGACGCGCCGCTGCGCGAGGCCGACGGCGCGCTGCCGGACGGCTTCGAGCCGATCGACTTCGCCTGGGTCGACGCGTGGGACTGCCTGTACTTCCTGGACCACTTCCTCGACCGGATCGACCCGGCCGGCGGCGTGGTGGTCCTGCACTATCTGATGACCTATCCGGAGGGCGAGGCGATCCTGCGCTATCTGGCCGGACTGCAACGGGCGCGGCCGGGCGAGCTGGAGGTCCTGAACCTCCTGGAGTCCCACAAGCTCCGGCAGAACAGCGTCACGATGATCCGCCGGACCGCCGTGCCCTCGCCCCGCCTCGCCGGTCCTGGCGGCCGCATCCGGTACGACGGCGAGCTGCGCGAGCGCGCCACGGCGCACGCCGAGTCCTTCGACAGCGAACGGGAGAACGACAAGTGAGCATCCTGCGCGGGGCCGTGACCCCCTACCCCGCCGACGCGTCCATACCCGCGGTCTTCGCCGCACAGGTGCGGGCCCGGCCGGAGGCGCCCGCCGTCGTGGACGGCGAGCACACCCTCACGTACGCGGAGCTCGACGCCCGCTCCGACCGCCTCGCCCGGCTGCTGCGCGGCCGGGGCGTGACCGACGGCTCCCGGGTGGGCGTGCTCCTGGAGCGCGGCCACGGCCTGGTGACGGCGCTGCTCGCGATCCTCAAGGCCGGCGGCGCCTATGTGCCGGTCAACCCGGCCTACCCGCGGGAGCGCCAGGAGCACATGCTGGCCGCCGCCGAGGCGGCCGTGACGGTCACCGCCGAGGAGCTGCGCCAGGCCGAGCGGGCCGAGGACGCGACCGAGCTGCCGCGGCCCGCCACCGGCTCCCGCGTCCCCGCGTACATCCTGTTCACCTCGGGGTCCACGGGCCGGCCGAAGGGCGTCGTCGTCGAGCACCGCTCGGTGCTGCGGCTCGTCCGCGACACCGACTACGTGGAGTTCGGCGCCGACGAGCGCATCGCCCAGGTGGCCGACTCCTCCTTCGACGCCTTCACCTTCGAGGTCTGGGGCGCGCTCCTGAACGGCGGCACGGTCGTCGTGATCCCCACCCGGACGGTGCTGGCCCCGAGGGCGCTGGCCACGGCGCTCGCGGAGCACCGGATCACCACCATGTTCCTGACCTCCGCGCTCTTCACCACGGTGATGGCCGACCGGCCGGACAGCTTCGCCGGGCTGCGCAACCTGCTGGTCGGCGGCGACGTGCTGAACGTCGCGGCCGTGCGCCGACTGCTCGACCTGGATCCCTCCGCCCGCCCGGCCCGGCTGGTGAACGGCTACGGCCCGACGGAGACCACCACCTTCGCCGTCTGCGGCGAGGTGACCGCGCTCCCGGCGGACGCCCGCTCGGTGCCGATCGGCCGGCCCATCGCGAACACCGACTGCTATGTGCTCGGCGAGGACCTGGAGCCGGTCGCGGCCGGGGAGCCGGGCGAGCTGTTCATCGGCGGTCCCGGCGTGGCCCGGGGCTACGCGGGGCAGCCGGACCTGACCGGCGAGCGCTTCCTGCCGGATCCGTACGCGACGGAGCCGGACGCCCGGATGTACCGGACCGGGGACCTGGTGAGGCTCCTGTCGGACGGGCGGCTCGACTTCCTCGGGCGGGCCGACGACCAGGTGAAGATCCGGGGCTACCGGGTCGAGCCGGGCGAGGTGGAGGCCGTTCTGAGCCTGCACCCGGAGGTCCGCGAGGTGGCGGTGGTCGCCGACGACTCGGCGGGCGAGCGGCGGCTCGTGGCCCACCTGTCCCCGGCCGTGCCCGGGGCGGCGCCCACCGGTCTGCGGGAGTTCCTGGCCGGGCGGCTGCCGGAGTGGATGGTCCCGTCCGCCTTCGTGGTGGTGCCGGCGCTGCCGCTGACGCCCAGCGGCAAGCTGGACCGGGCGGCGCTGCCGCCGGTCCCGGCGGACGGCGAGGACGGTGCCGCGGTGTCGCCGCGTACGGATCTGGAGCGGGAGCTGGCGGCGATCGCCGCCGAGCTGCTCGGCCTGGCCTCGGTCGGCGTCACCGACGACTTCTTCGCGCTGGGCGGCCACTCGCTGCTCGCGATGCGGCTCCTCTCCCGGGTCAACGCGGCCTTCGGGGTGCGGGTGGACCTGGGTGAGTACCTCTACGACCCGACGATCGAGCGGCTCGCGGCGGAGGTGTCCGCCGGGCTGACCGCCGGGGTGCCGGGCGAGGTGTCCCCGTGACCGGTGACCACCCGGTCTCCTTCGCGCAGAAGCGGCTGTGGATCCTCGACCGGCTCTATCCGGACACCCCGGCCTACACCGTCCCGGTCGTCTACCGGATCGACGGCGATCCGGACGTCCCGGCCCTCGAAGGGGCGCTGACCGAGCTGGTCGGGCGGCACGAGGTGCTGCGGACCGGCTACCGGATGGCCAAGGGCGCGCTGCGCCAGGTCGTCCGGCCCGCCGGACCGGTGCCGGTCCCCCGCGTCGACCTGACCGGGCACCCGGAGCCGGCGGCGGAGGCGGAGCGGCTGGCCGCCGCCGAGGCGCGGCGGCCGTTCGACCTGGGCGGCGGCGCGGTGCTGCGGCCGCTGCTCCTCACGACGGCGCCCGGTCGGCACCTGCTCTGCCTGACGCTCCATCACATCGTGTGCGACGGCTGGTCGCTCGCCGTCCTGGAGAACGAGCTCTCGGCCCTGTACGAGGCGCTCGCGGCCGGCCGTGCGCCCGGACTGCCGCCGCTGACCGAGCAGTACGCCGACTTCGCCCGGTGGCAGGCCGACCGGGTCGCGGGCACCGCCCTCGACCGGGCGCGCGACTACTGGACCAAGCACCTCGCCGGCGTACCGGCCCTTTCGACCATCGCGTCCGACCGGCCCCGGCCGGCGGTGTGGAGCTTCGCCGGCGCCCATGTGCCGTTCACGGTCGGTCCGGACGTCGTCGGACAGGTCGACCTGCTGGCCCGGGCCTGCGGCACCACCCCGTACGCCGTGCTGCTGGCGGCGTTCGCCGCGCTGGTACGGGAGGAGGGCGGCGGCCCGGAGGTCGTGGTCGGCGCGCCCGTGGCCCTGCGGGAACGCGAGAGCCACTTCGCGCTGATCGGCATGTTCGGCAACACGGTCGTCCAGCGGCTCGACGTGCCGGACGGGACGAGCTTCCGCGACCTGGTGCTGCGGGCGCGCGACGAGAGCCGGGCGGCGCTGGTCCATCAGGCGCTGCCGTTCGAACTCCTGGTGGAGGAGCTGAACCCGCCGCGGGACCCGGGCGCCAATCCGCTGTTCCAGTTGATGTTCAGCCATCAGCCGGCGGCCGCGCCCGGCCTGCGGCTCGAAGGCTGCCGGGTGGCCCGGGAGTTCGGCGACACCCGGACCGCGAAGGTCGACCTGTCGCTGTCGCTGACCCGCGACGGCGCGGGGTGCACCGGGCGCCTGGAGTACAGCGAGGACCTCTTCGAGGAGACCACCGCGCGGCGGCTCGCCGCGCGGTACGTGACCCTGCTCGCCGGAGCCGCCGCCGAGCCCCTACGACCCATCGGAACGATGCCGTGACCGAGACCGGATCCGAGACGACCGAACCCGCCGGCGGCGGACGCCCGTCCCTGCTGCGCCACCGCGACTTCATGCTCCTGTGGAGCGGCCAGACGGTCAGCGAGCTCGGCTCGATGATCACCCCGTTCGCGCTGCCGTTCGTCGCCGTCACCGCGCTGGACGCCTCGAACTTCCAGGTCGGTCTCCTCACGGCGCTCGGCTCGCTGGCCTTCCTCCTCGTCGCGCTGCCGGCGGGCGTGGTGGTGGACCGGGTCGCCCGGCACCGGCTGATGATGTGGTGCGACGTGCTGCGCGCGGCGGTCGTCGCCACGGTGCCGGTGGCCTGGTACCTGGGCTCGCTGACGCTGACCCATCTGTGCGCGGTGGCGCTCGTCACCGGCTCGCTGACGGTGTTCTTCGACGTGGCGTACCAGAGCTATGTGCCGGTCCTCGTCGACAAGGACGCGCTGATCGACGCCAACGGCAAGCTGGGCACGACGGGCGCGGCCGCCGCGACGCTCGGGCCGACGGTCGCGGGCGTGCTCGTCGCGGCGATCGGCGGGGCCCGGGCGCTGGCCGCCGACGCGCTGTCGTTCCTCGTCAGCGCCGCGTCGCTGTTCCTGATCCGGACCCCGGAGCCGAAGCCGGCCCGCCCGGACGGTCCTCGGCCGCCCTTCCGCAAGCAGATGGGCGAGGGGCTCGGCTTCGTCGTCCGGCACCCGGTGCTGCGCCGGATCGTGGCCTGCACGGGCACGGTCAACCTGTTCTCGCACATGGCCTCGGCGATGGAGATGCCGTTCCTCGTCCGCGAACTGGGGCTTTCCGCCGGCCAGGCCGGTCTGCTGCTCGCCCTCGGGCCCGTCGGCGGCGTCCTCGGCGGACTGCTCGCGAGCCGGCTCGCCCGGACGATCGGGTCCGCCCGGATCATCTGGCTGGCGCCGCTGCTCCTCGGCCTGCCCTCGTACCTCGCCCCGCTCGCCTACCCGGGCTGGCGGGTGGTGCTCTACGGCATCGGCTGGTTCGCCTTCACCTTCGGCGCCATCGTCTACAACACCGCGCAGGTCACCTACCGGCAGCAGATCTGCCCGCCGGAGCTGCTCGGCCGGATGAACGCGGCGGTGCGCTGGATCGTCTGGGGCACCATCCCGCTGGGCGCGCTCCTGGGCGGCGCGCTCGCGACCTGGCTCGGTCTGCGCCCCACCTTGTGGATCGGCCTCGTCGGGGCGAGCCTCGGCGGGCTCTGGGTCCTCTTCTCGCCGCTGCGCGGACTGCGCGACGTGGCCCCGGACCCGGCCTCGGCCACCACGGCGTGAGCCGCCGTGCCGACACCTGCATCGGTGCAGCCGATGCGGGTGTTCAGCACGTTCCATCGCGGGGATCTTGCCGCGGACGGCGGGCGGCACGGAGGCTGAGAGCGTTGCACCGACGAGTCAGCCGACGAGTCGGCCGATGGTCAGTCGTGGAGGAGAACGGCGTGCAGGACGCGGGTGTGGACGAGCGGTTCGTGGTCGTGGTGAACGACGAGGAGCAGTACTCCCTGTGGGCCGAGCAGCGCGAGCTGCCGGCCGGATGGCGGACGGCCGGCTTCGCCGGCACCAAGGCGGAGTGCCTCGCGCACGTCGAGGAGGTCTGGACGGACCAGCGCCCGCTGAGCGTCCGCCGGAACGCCGCCGCCTGACGCCGCCTGACGCCGCCTGACCCGGCGGGCGCCCGCCGGCCGCCCGCCGCCCCGTCACAGGTCGCTCGGCAGCCAGCCGCGCTGGACCGCCCGTACGCCCGCCTCGAAGCGGCTGCGGGCGCCGAGGCGCTCCATGAGGACGGTCGCGATGCGCCGGGCGGTCCGGTGGGACAGGCCCATGCGCTTGGCGATGCCCTCGTCCGTGTGGCCTTCCGCGAGGAGGCGAAGCGCGGCCGCCTCCTGGCGGTCCAGTTCGTCGCCGTCGTCGGCGCGGCGGGCGGTGTCGCCGAGCGGCCGGGCGGTCTCCCAGACCGTCTCGAAGAGGCTGCACAGGGCGGTCAGCGGGCCCTGGCCGGTCAGGACGACCGCGCCCGCGCTGGAGTCCTCGCTGTCCACCGGGATCACGGCGGCCTCGCGGTCGACCAGGGTCATCCGGATCGGCAGCGTGGCCACCGTGCGCACCTGGCCGCCGAGTCCGGTGAGGTCGCGGGCGTGGGCGACGGTCGCCGGGTCGTTGCGGACGCTGTCCAGATAGACGGTCCGCATGACCACACCGCGGCCCAGGAGGCGTTCGTTGAGCGGCCGGGCGGCCTGCCGGTTGGCCTCGGTCTGCGCGCCGCCCGGCGCGAAGACCATCACCTCGCCGCGCACGCTGTCGGTGAGCGCCGCCAGCCTGGCCCGTATCTGCGCCACGTCGGGCAGGTGCTCCACGGTCACCGGGGTGGTGCGGGCGCTCAGTTCGGCGTACTCGGAGGCCAGCCGGGAGGCGGTGACCCGGGCGGCGGCGACCCGTCTGCGGTGCTCCTCCAGCTCCGTCTGGGCCCGGGCGACCAGATGATCGAGGCCCAGTGCCGGGCTCACCGGCTCGGGCCGGCCGGTCGGGTGGCCGCAGTCCCGGTCGCCGTCGCGGTCGCCGTCGCCGTCCGTGTCGGCGTACCGGACCAGGGAGAGGCCGGCCAGCCGCTCCCAGGCCCTCCGCACGGCCTCCTCCGTGGTGCCGAGCCGACGGGCGATGTCCGCGGCCCCGTCCCGGGGCTCCGCGAGCATGGCCCGGTAGACGGCTTCGGTCGCTGTGTCGAGTCCCAGCGCTTCCAGCATGAGGCCCCCGTTCCTCGTGGTTCACCGCACCGTCACCGGCCCGAAGGCCCGGGGACGAGCGGTCCGTGCTCCTTGCTCTGTGGCCGTTTTCGGCCAAGGCCCAAAGGGTCCAGCTGATCTTCTTCCCCCTCGGCGCCCCGTCCGGTGATGCTAATGCGCGGTGGACACCCCACCAAGGCACCGATGCATCCCGCCCACCGTGCGAACCAGAACCGGAAGGATGTTCTCCATGCTCCGCGCCCGTGTCGTCAAGGCCGCAGCCGTCACCGCCCTTGCCGCCGCAACCGTCCTCGGACCCGCCCTGACCGCCTCGGCCACGACCCCGCTCACCGGGTCGTCCGCCACCGGAACCGCGCAGCAGCCCGCCGCCACCCCGGACACCACCACGGGTGTCCAGGAGGACATGGGCTGGCAGTGACGCAGGAATCCGGCAGAGCCCGAGGGGGAGGCCCGTTGGATCTCAGACAGCTCACCACGTTTCACCGTGTCGCCACGCTGCTCAGCTTCACCAAGGCGGCGGCCGACCTGAACTACGCACAGTCGAGCGTGACCGCCCAGGTGAAGAGCCTGGAAGTGGCCCTCGGCGTGGAACTCTTCGAACGCCTGCGGGGCAGGATCCGGCTCACCCCGGCGGGCGAGCGGCTGCTGCCGTACGCGGAACGCATCCTGTCCCTCGTCGACGAGGCGCGGGACAAGACGACCGGCTGGGCCGAGCCCACGGGGCTGCTCACCATCGGGACGAGCGAGAGCCTCACCTCGTACCGCATGCCGCCGGTCCTGGAGTTCTTCCACCACCGCTATCCGCGGCTGCGGATCTCGCTGCGGACCGGCTCCGCCGACCGCACCTGCGAGGCGCTGCGGCAGGGCGCCCTGGACATGGGCTTCTTCATGGACGCGTGCACCGAGCACGCGGGCCTGCGCACCGAGCGCCTGTGGTCCGAACCGCTCGTCGCGGTCGCCGCGCCGGGCCACCGGCTCGCCGGGCTGCGCGGCCTCGGCTCCGGGGACCTGGCCGCCGTGCCGCTCCTGGTGCCCGAGGCGGGCGACTGCTACCGGGAGCTGCTGGAGGCCGAACTCGCCGACGCGGCCGCCGGTCCCGGGCCGGCGCTGCTGGAGTTCGGCACCGTCGAGTCCGTGAAGCGCGGGGTCGCCGCGGGGCTCGGGGTGAGCGTGCTGCCGGAGGTCGCGGTGGCCGACGCGGTCGCGGCGGGCGCCCTGGTGGTGCTCGACTGGCGGCCGCCGTTCGAGGTGCACACCCAGATCGCCTGGCGGCGCGGCCAGCAGGTCACCCGCGAGATGCGGGCGTTCATCGACCAGACGGTGCGCTTCGCCGCACAGGACGCGCCGGATGTGCCGCACGCGCCGCACGCGCCGGACGCGCAGGTCGATCCCGGCGGCTTCCCGGTACGGGAGGAACGCCCCGAGCTCCAGCTCGTGGGCTGACCCGGAGCGGGAGGAACCAGGTCCTGGACGGGCTCAGAGCGTGCCGCGTGCCGTGAGCCCGCCCAGGACCTGGACCGCGTTCAGCGCCGCCCCGCCCCGGAGGTTGTCGGCGACCAGCCACAGCCAGAAGCCCGTCGGGTCGGCCGACGGGACCCGGATCCGGCCCACGTGCACCCGGTCGGGATCGGCGAGCGTGGCGGGGGTCGGCGCGGCGCCCGTAGCGCCGTCGTGGACGGTGACGCCGGGCGCGGAGCGCAGCAGCGCGATCAGTTCCGTACGGTCCACGGCGGCGGCGCAGTCGACCCACACGGCCGCGCACTGGCCGTTCACCACGGGCACCCGGACGCAGGTGGCGGTCAGGTCGAGCTCCGGCAGGCCGAGGACCCGCCGCGTCTCGTCGCGCAGCCCGCGCTCCTGTGCGGTGAACTCACCGTCAACGTCACCGTCACCGTCGCCGTCGCCTTCGCCCGTCAGCACGTCGAAGGCCAGCGGCGGCGAGAACGTCTCGGCGGGCAGCGCGGTCTGCGGGTCCTGGAGGCGGGCCCGGGTGCCCTCCTGGAGCTCCTCGATGCCCGGGTGCCCGGCCCCGGAGGCGGGTTGGTAGGTGCTCACCACGACCCTGCGGACGGCCCAGCGGCGGACGATCGGCGCGAGGACCCGGACCAGGGCCACGGTGGCCGCTCCGGGGCCGGCGACGATCCCGCGGACCGGACGGCGCCTCAGCAGCGCGTCGTTGACCCCCGGGACGACCAGGGGCACGTCCTCGGCGAGCCGGAAGGCGCGGCTGCCGTCGACGACCAGGGCGCCTGCGGCGGCCGCGAGCGGCGCCCAGCGGCGGCTCACCTCGGCGCCCGCGAAGAAGAACGCCACGTCGGCCCGGGAGAAGTCGAAGCCGGCGACGTCGTGCACCGGATGGTCGCGCCCGTCGACGCGGATCTCACGGCCCGCCGAGCGCGCGGAGGCGATCAGATGGAGGGCGCGGTAGCGCAGCCCGTGGTCCTCCACGAGTTCCAGGAGGGTGCCGCCGACCGCACCGGTCGCGCCCACGACGGCGATCCGCGGGGCGGTGGGTTCGTCGACCGCCGTCATCGCGTCGCCGATCTGCTGGATCCGGTTCGTCCGGGCCGGAGGTGCATCGTCCGATGATCGGTCCGGGCGCCCGGAGGGATCAAGGAGCGGCGGCACCGTCCTTTCGATGTCGCTCATCGGCGGCGCCGATGCCGCCGGCGCACCCCGGCGGGCCGCTTCGCACCCCCTTGTCCAGGCGCATCGAATTCCTCGATATCTCCCATCGGAATCGCCGTCGGCGAACATTTGACCTGCAAGTTTCCGTGGTCAACGCTGAGTTCCGGTCACCGGGGCGACGCACACGACGCGGACGACGAGGGACCGCACAGGCAGGGATTTCGACCGCACACGGCTTCGGGGGCTCCTCATGCGGCAGACAGTGAGAGTGGTGGGCATCGGCGGTTCCCGCCGGCCCGGTTCGCGGGCGGAACGGGCGCTGCGCCTGGTGCTCGACGAGGCCGAGCGGCTGGGCGCCGAGACCCGGCTCGTGCCGGGCGAGGAGCTGGTCCTCCCGCTCCTCGACCCGCGCGGGGACGTGCGACCGGCCGCGGCGGAGCGGCTGCTCGCCGAAGTGGCCGCGGCCGACGGGATCGTGCTCGCCAGCCCGGTCTACCACGGCGCGGTGTCGGGCCTCCTGAAGAACGCCCTGGACCACCTGGAGGGGCTGCGCGACGACGAGCGGCCCTATCTGAGCGGGCGGGCTGTCGGCTCCCTCGCGGTCGGCGAGGGCTGGCAGGGCGCGATGACGACGCTGTCGGCGCTGCGCGACACCGTGCACGCGCTGCGCGGCTGGAACACCCCGCTGGGCGTGGCCGTGAACACCACGGTCACCGACATCACCCCCGACGGCGGCTGTACCGATCCGCACGTCCAGGCCCAACTGGCCACGATGGCCCGGCAGGTGGTCGAGTTCGCGACGGCCCGGCGGGCGCTGGGACAGGGGCTGCGGCCGGCCGAGCCGGCGCTCCAGGCGGGCTGACGGGCCGGGGCCGGCCCGGCCCCCGACGGTACGCCGCGGGCCGGGCCGCCCGGCTCCGGCCGCGCAAGCCGCGGTACGAGACGGCCGCGCGCCCCTTCCCGTACCCGAACCACCCCCGACGCCCCGGCGTCCTCGCACGCCACGCACGCCACGCACGCACGCGCTCCGACAGGGATTCACGTTGACACACGACACCGACAGGGCCACGGACCGCTGGATCCGCGGCTTCCATCCCAAGCCGGCGGCGGAGCACACCCTGGTCTGTTTCCCGCACGCGGGCGGCGCCGCCAGCTACTACCACGCGCTCTCGGCGGCGCTCGACCCCGACGTCGAGCTGCTCGTCATCCAGTACCCCGGGCGCGAGAACCGGCTCTTCGACGAGCCGGCGCGGTCGGTGGAGGCGCTCGCGGACGCGGTGGCGCGGGCGCTGACCGCGCGCGAGCTCGACCGTCCGGTGTTCTTCGGGCACAGCATGGGAGCGATCGTCGCCTTCGAGACGGCCCGCCGCCTGGCCCGGACGGTCTCCCGGCCGGCCGCGCTCGTCGCCTCGGCCTGTGCCGCGCCCTCGCACCACGAGGCCCGCGCCGAGCGCCTCGACGGGGCCGGCGAGGAGACGGACACCGAGGTGCTGGCCCGGATCATGGGCCTGGGCGGTACGGATCTGGACGTCGCGGAGCACGAGGAGCTGATCCGGCTCTGTCTGCCCGCGCTGCGCGCCGACTTCGGGGCCCTGGAGCGGTACCGGGTGGCGCCTGACGTGACCGTGCCCTGTCCGATCACCGTGTTCGCCGCCGACGGCGACCCGAACGTGCCGGCGGCGGAGGCCGGTCTGTGGGGCCGCCATTCGGCCGCAGGCCCCGCCGACGTGCATCTCTTCGAGGGCGACCACTTCTACTTCCGGGCGCGGCCGAAGCCGTTCCTGGACCTGCTGCACCGCACGGTGCGCTCGGCGCGCAAGGGGGTGGCGTTCGCATGACCGCGAGCGGATTCGTGACGGAGGAGCTGGCCCGGCTCTGGTCGGAGCTGCTCGGTGTGGACGAGCCGGCGCCCGGCGCGGAGTTCGCCGCGCTCGGCGGCGGCCCGGAGGCGGCGGCGCGGCTCGCCGCGCTGATCGACGAGGAGCTGGGCCTGACGGTGTCGCCCGCGGAGCTGCTCGGGGCGGGCACGCTCGCGGAGATGGCCGAGGTCGTGGACGCCGCCATGAAGGCCCCGCCGGCCGGGCCCACCACCTCCGGCACCGGTACGTCGGCCGCGCTCCCCGGCCCGGCCCCGGCACCGTTCCCGGCGTCGGACGCGCCGCGGGCGCTGCCGCGCGACGCGGACGCGCGGCCCGCGCTGTCCTTCGCGCAAGCGCGGCTGTGGTTCATGCAGCAGATCGACCCGGAGACCACGCTCTACAACGTGCCGACGGTGCTGCGGCTGCGCGGCGCGCTCGACCGGGCGGCGCTCGGCCGCGCGCTCGACGCGGTGGTGGCCCGCCACGAGGTGCTGCGCACGACGTACGCGGCGCCGGCCGGCGTACCGCACCAGGTGATCGCCGCGCCCGGGCCCGTACCGCTGCCGTACACCGATGTGTCCGCGGCCGGCGATCCGGAGGCGGAGGCGCGGCGGATCGCCGACGAGGAGGCCCGGCGGGTCTTCGACCTGGCCGCCGCTCCCCCGCTGGCGGCCCGGCTCGTGCGGGTCGCGGCGGACGACCACCGGCTGGTGGTGACGTTCCACCACGTCGCCATCGACGGCGGCTCGGTGGAGGTCTTCTACCGGGAGCTGGGGCTGCTCTACGGCTCGCCCGAGGGGCTGCCCGAGGCCGCGCTGCAGTACGCGGACCTCGCCGAGTGGCAGCGGGCGCGGCTCACCGGCGGCACGCTCGACGCCCTGGTCGGCCACTGGCGTGCGGTCCTCGGCGAGAACCCGCGGGCCCTTGAGCTGCCGACGGACCGGCCGCGGCCCCGCTCGAAGAGCTTCCGGGGCGCCGTCGCCACCCGGCTGCTCCCGGCCGAACTGGTCGCATCGGTACGGGCGTTCGGGCGCGCCGAGCGGGCGACGGCCAACATGACGCACCTGGCGGCGCTGTACGCGCTGCTCGCGGGCTGGTCCGGGACCGAGGACGTGACGGTGGGCATTCCGGCCGCCGGGCGCACCCGGCCGGAGCTCCAGGAGCTGGTCGGCTGTCTGATCAACATGGTGCCGGTGCGGACCGGGCTCGGCGGTGACCCCGGCTTCCGGGCCCTGGTCGGCCGGGTGCGCACGGCGGTCCTGGACGCGGCCGCGCACCAGGAGCTGCCCTTCGACAAGCTGGTCGAGGCGCTGGTCGCCCGGCGCGGCCGGGACTTCATGCCGGTGTTCCGGGTGATGTTCAGCTATCTGGGCGAGCGGCGCGCGCCGGTCTTCGCCGGACTCGACGGCTGCGCCCTGGACCTGACGGGCCCTCAGGACACCGCGAAGTACGACCTCAGTCTGTACGTGGAGGAGCGCGGCCGCGACGCCGTGGAGCTGACCCTCGAGTACGACACCGATCTGTACGGGCCGGACACGCCGGCCGCGCTGCTCGCCGCGTACGAGCGGACCCTGGCGGAGGCCGTCGCCTCCCCGGACACCCCGGTCGGCCGGCTGCCGGCCGTCCTGTCCTTCACCGCCGCGCACCGAGGCGCCACGCACCGAGAGGAAGCACGACCTTGACCGTTGACGGACGGGGCTCCGCTCCGGGGACCCTGCACACCTGGTTCGAGCGGCAGGCGCGGCTGCGCGGCGACGCCGTCGCCGTGTCGGGCCCGGACGGCCGGCTGACCTACCGGGAGCTGGAGCGGGACGCCAACCGGCTCGCCCACCACCTGCGGTCCCTGGGCGTCGGCCCGGAGGTGCCGGTGGCGGTGCGCCTGGAGCGGACCACGACGCTGATCACGGCGCTGCTCGCGGTGCTGAAGGCGGGCGGGGCGTACGTGCCGGTGGACCCGGCGAGCCCGGCCGAGCGGCAGGAGTTCATGCTCGCCGACGCCGGTGCGGCGGTCCTCGTCACCGACCGGGCGGACGGCGTCCGCGGCACCGCGCACACGGTGCTCACCGGCCCCGGCGGCACCGATCTGTCCGGCTGCCCGGACGAGGCGCCGGAGCACGGCGGGGGCGCGGTCGCCGCGAACCTCGCGTACGTGATCTACACCAGCGGTTCGACCGGCACCCCGAAGGGCGTCATGGTCGAGCACCGCCAGGTGACGGCGCTGCTCACCGGCACCCGGTCGCACTTCGGCTTCGGCCCGGACGACGTGTGGTCGATGTTCTCGTCGGCCGCGTTCGACGTGTCGGTGTGGGAGATGTGGGGCGCGCTGCTGCACGGCGGGCGTCTGGTGGTCGTCCCCGACGACGTGCGCCGGTCGCCGCAGGACTTCCACGGGCTGCTGCACCGCGAGGGCGTCACGGTCCTCAACCAGACGCCGGCCGCCTTCCGCCAGCTCGTCCGGTACGAGGAGGAGCTGGCCGAGCGCGGCGGCACTCCCGCCGGGCTGGCGCTGCGGGTCGTGGTGTTCGCCGGTGAGGCGCTGCCGCCGGAGATGCTGCGGCCGTGGCTCGCGCGGCACGGCGCGGACCGTCCGGAGCTGGTGAACATGTACGGCATCACCGAGACGACGGTGCACTCCACGTACCGCCGGATGAGCGCAGCCGACCTGGCCGGTTCGGCCAGCGTGATCGGCGAGGCGTTCGAGGGCTGGTCGATGCGGGTGGTCGGGGCCGACGGACTGCCGGCCGCTCCCGGGACGGCCGGTGAGCTGTACGTGGGCGGCGCGGGCGTGGCCCGCGGCTATCTGGGCCGTCCGGCGCTGACCGCCGAGCGGTTCCTGCCGGACCCGGACGCGGCCGTGCCGGGCGCCCGCCGCTACCGCTCGGGCGACAGCGCGCGGGAGCTGCCGGCGGGTGACCACGAGTACCTGGGGCGGCTCGACCACCAGGTGAAGATCCGCGGCTACCGGATCGAGCTGGGCGAGATCGAGAACGCGCTCACCGCTCACCCGGAGGTCCGCGACACCGTGGTGGTCGTGGACGAGGACGCGGCCGGCGACCCTCGTCTGGTGGCCTACTGGGTCCCGGCGGGCGCTGCCGCGGCGGCCGGTCCTTCGGAGCTGCGCGAGCACCTCGGGCGGACGCTGCCCGAGTACATGGTGCCGAACGTGTTCGTGACCCTGGACCGGCTGCCGCTGACCATCAACGGCAAGGTTGACCGGCGGGCGCTGCCGGCGCCGGAGGCCGTACGGCCGGATCTCGACGCGGACTTCGCGGCGCCGGTCACGCCCGTGGAGAAGACCCTGGCGGACATCTGGGCCGGGCTGCTCTCCGTCGACCGGGTGGGTCTCGACGACGACTTCTTCGAACTGGGCGGGCACTCGATGCTCGCCACCCAGGCCGTGGCCGTGGCCAAGGAGCGGCTCGGGGTTCCCGTGACGCTGCGGATGTTCTTCGACCTGCCGACCGTACGCGAACTCGCGGGTGAGCTGGAGGACTTGCTCGCCGCCCGCAACGACGACACCAACGAGGGGAACGCATGACCGCGCAGACGCACGGGACGGAGCTGCCGGAGCAGTCCGTCGCCATCATCGGGATGAGCGGGCGCTTCCCGGGGGCCCCCGACGTCGAGGCGCTGTGGCGACTGGTCGTGGCCGGCGCCGAGGGAGCCACCCACTACACCGACGAGGAGCTGACCGCCGCAGGCGTCCCCGAGGCTCTGCTCGCGGACCCGGCGCTCGTCAAGTCGGGCTTCCCGCTGGAGGGTTACGACCGGTTCGACGCGGCCTTCTTCGGGATCACCCGCTCCGAGGCGGAGCTGATGGACCCGCAGCACCGGCTGCTCCTGGAGACCGCGTGGCAGGCCCTTGAGCGGGCCGGCTATCCGGCGGGCTCCCACGACACCCGTACGGGTGTGTTCGCGGGCGTCTCGGGCAGCGGCTACCTGCGCGAGCGGATCCCGCAGGGCGGCCCGGACGGCCGGGTCTCGGACGAGATCCAGGTCGCCGTCGGCAACGACCCGGGCATGCTGGCGCTGCGCGTCTCGTACAAGCTGGGCCTGACCGGGCCGAGCTTCACCGTGCAGAGCGCCTGCTCGTCGTCGCTGGTGAGCGTGCACCTGGCGGTGCAGTCGCTGTTGTCCCAGGAGTGCGACATGGCGCTCGCGGGCGGCGTGGCGGTGCGGGAGTTCGAGCCGCGCGGCTACCGCTACGAGGAGGGCGCGATCCTCGCCGAGGACGGGCACTGCCGCCCGTTCGACGCCGAGGCGACCGGCACCGTGTCCGGCGACGGCGTGGCCGTGGTCGTGCTGAAGCGCCTGGAGGACGCGCTCGCTGACGGCGACCACGTGCACGCGGTGATCCGCGGCTCGGCGGTCAACAACGACGGCGCCGCCAAGATCGGCTTCACCGCCCCGTCGGCGCGCGGACAGGCCGAGGTCGTCTCCGAGGCCCTGGCGGTCGCCGGCGTCGAGCCGGGCTCGATCCAGTACGTCGAGGCGCACGGCACGGCGACGCCGCTCGGCGACCCGATCGAGGTGCAGGCGCTCACCGAGGTGTTCGGCGACGGACTGCCCGCCGGATCGGTGCACCTGGGCTCGGTGAAGTCGAACATCGGCCACCTGGACGCGGCGGCCGGTGTGACCGGTCTGATCAAGGCGGCGCTCGCCCTGGAGCACCGGCACATCCCGCCGACCGCCCACTTCACCGCACCGAACCCGCGACTCGCCCTCGACAAGGGCCCGTTCCGGGTGGACGCCGAGGGCCTGCCGTGGCCCGAGACCGACGAGCCGCCGCGCGCCGGTGTGAGCGCCTTCGGCATCGGCGGCACCAACGCGCACGTCGTCCTGGAGGCCGCGCCCGCCATCGAGGCCGGGGACACCGACGACAGCCGGCAGGTGCTGCCGCTGTCGGCGCGCACCCCCGAGGACCTCCAGGCCGCCGCCGAGCGGCTCGCCGACGCCCTGGAGGCCGAGCCCGAGGCGGGCCTCGCGGACGTCGCCTACACCCTCCAGCTCGGCCGCGCCGCGCTCCCCCACCGCCGCGCCGTCGTCGCCGCCGACCGCGCCGAGGCCGCCGCCGCGCTGCGCCGGACCGTCCCCGCGACCGAGCCGGTCGCCGAGGACGCGGAGGCGCCCGCCACGGTCTTCCTGTTCCCCGGGCAGGGTGCCCAGTACGCGGGCATGGGCGCGGAGCTCTACCGCACCGAGCCGGTGTTCCGCGAGGCGTTCGACGCCTGCGCCGACATCCTGGCGCCGCTGACCGGCGCGGACCTGCGCGAGCTCGTGTTCGCGACCGATGACGAGACCGCCGGCGAGCGGCTGCGGCAGACCCGCTGGACCCAGCCGGCCGTCTTCTGCGTGGACTACGCGGTCGCGCGGCTCCTGATGTCGTGGGGCGTGCGCCCGGACGCGATGACCGGGCACAGCCTGGGCGAGCTGGTCGCGGCCTGCCTGGCGGGCGTGTTCAGCCTGGCGGACGCGCTGAAGGTGGTGGCGCGGCGCGCCGAGCTGATGCAGGAGCTCGCGCCCGGCCGGATGCTGTCCGTGCTGCTCGACGAGCAGGCCGTCGCCGAGGCCGTCGAGGGCACCGGCGCCGTGGTCGCCGCCGTCAACGCGCCCGGCTCCTGCGTCGTCGCCGGCACCCCCGAGGAGGTCGCCGCGGCCCGCCGGGTCCTGGAGGACCGCGGGATCTCCGTGAAGGAGCTGGAGACCTCCCACGCCTTCCACACCCGCCTGGTCGAGCCGGCGCTGCCCGGGCTCGCCGAGGTGCTGCGCTCGGTGACCCTGAACAAGCCGTCGATCCCGTTCCTGTCCAATGTGACCGGCGGCTGGATCACCGACGAGCAGGCCACCGACCCGGAGTACTGGGTGGCGCACACCCGGCAGCCGGTGCGCTTCGCCGACGGCATCGCCACACTGGCCCGCCGCGGCCCGGCCGTCCTCGTCGAGGCCGGCCCCGGCAGCCAGCTCAGCGGACTGGTCCGCACCCACGAGGTGCCGCAGCCGGTGGTGACGCTGCTGCGCCGCCCGCGCGGCGAGGCCGCCGCCCCGGCCGAGGACCGCGCGCTGCGCGAGGGCCTCGGCGAGCTGTGGCGGCACGGCGTGGCCGTCGACTGGACGGCGCTGCACACGGGCCGCGCCCGGCGCCGGGTGCCGCTGCCCGCCTACCCGTTCCAGGGGCCGAGCCATCTCCTGCCGAAGCCGGACGCGAACGGCACGGTCGGCGTCCGCAAGGACGCGGCGCGCTGGACGTACGCCCCGGTGTGGCACCCCGCGCCGCTTCCTCAGGGGGATGACGAGACTCCTCTGACGTGGCTGGTGCTCGCCGACGGGCGCGGGCTCGCCGACGAGGTCGCGGCCGGGCTGCGCGGGGCCGGCCACACGGTCGTCACCGTGCGCAAGGGCGCCGGCTATGCCCGTACCGCCGAGCACGAGTTCACCGCCGCACCGGCGGCCGCGGGCGATCTGCCGCAGGTCGTACGGGAACTGCGCGGCGAGGGCGTCGCGCCCGACCGGGTGCTGCACTCCTGGTCGGTCACGGACGACGCCGACCCCACGGACGCGGCCGCGCGTTACACGGAGGCCCTGGACAGCGGCTTCCACACCCTGGTGGCTCTCGCGCAGGCCCTCGGCGAGTCCGGCGAGGACCGGCCGGTGCGCTTCGACGTCGTCACCGACGACCTCCAGGACGCCTACGGCACGGCCGTGCTGCGGCCGGAGCGGGCCACCGTGTACGGCGCGGTGACGGTGCTGCCGCAGGAGTACACCTGGCTGACCTGCCGGGCCGTGGACGTGAGCCTCTCCGGAGGACCTCGTGCGGTCGCCGGCCGGCTCGTCGCCGAACTGGCGGGCCCGGGCGGCGAGTCGCTCGTGGCGTACCGGGGCGGGCGACGGCTGCTGCGCGCGTTCGCGCCGGTCGAGCTGGCCCCCGTACCGGCGGAGCGGGCCTGGCCCGAGGGTGCCGGGTTCGTGGTGACCGGGCTGCCCGGCGAGGCCGGTCTGAGCTTCGCCGAGCACCTGGCGGAGTCCGGAGCGCGGCTGCTCCTCGTCGGTGAGGCCGAGGCGCCGTCCGGTGAGCGTCTCGCGGCGCTGCTCGCGGGCGACGGCGTCACGTACCGCGCCGCGGACCTGAGCGACGCCGAGCAGACGCGCGAAGTCCTGCGTCAGGCACGGGAGCTGTTCGGCGCGGGCGGGCTGCGCGGTGTGCTGCACTTCCCGGAGGCGCGGGGCTCCGGCCTCGTCGCGCTGAAGGGCCGGGAGGACTTCGACGCGGTCCTCGCGGCGCGGGTGCGCTCCACGCTGCTGCTCGACGAACTGCTCGCGGACGAGCCGGAGGTCTTCCTGCTCGCGGGTTCGTCGACGACGGGTGTCATCGGTGGCTTCGGCCAGTCGGAGAACACCGCCGCCGCCGCGTTCACCGACGCCTGCGCGCAGGCCGCGGCGGGCGCCGGACGCACGGTCGTGGCGTTCGACGTGGCCCAGTGGGCGTGGGACGACTGGTTCGAGCAGCAGATGGCGGGCCTGCCGGAGGTGCGGGCCGTGTACGAGCGGCTGCGTCACGAACAGGGCGTGCCGGTCGCCGAGGGCCTGGGCCTGGCCCGGGCGGCGCTGGCCGGCGGCCTTCCGCAGGTCGTGGTGTCGCGGGCGGACTTCCAGGACGTGCTGGCCGACCAGGCCGGTCTGACGGCGTCCTCGTTCACCGACTCGCTGGGCGGTGGCCGGCAGGCCGCGGACGACGGCTGGGACCCGGCGACGGTGTGGCCGGACGACGAACTGGCCCAGTCGGTGGCGCGGGTGTGGCGGGACATGCTCGGCGCCTCGCCGATCGGCCCGGACGACGACTTCTACGAGCTGGGCGGCAACTCGCTGTTCGCCATCCAGATCGTGAGCCGGCTGCGCGCGCTGCACGGCGACTTCCCGATGAGCGCCGTCTTCGAGGCGCCGACCGTGGACGGTCTCGCGGCGGCGATCCGGTCGCACCAGGCGGAGGCGATCGGCCTGGACGAGTTCGAGGCGCTGCTGCGCGAGATCGAGGGCCTGTCGACGGACGAGGCCGAGGCGAAGCTGAAGGGTGACGCGTGACCATGGCGGATCAGACGAACGAGTCGGAGACCGCGCGGCGGCTCCAGGAGCGCCTTGCCTCGCTCTCGCCGGAGCAGCGCGCGGTCCTGGAGAAGCAGTTGCGGGCACGCGGGCAGAAGGCGCCCGAGGAGCTGGGCGGCGGGGAGAAGGAGCGGACGGCGAAGGCCGCCGCGCCGCGCCGGGAGCGGCGCGCGGACAGCCGGATGGACTTCAGCCTGTTCTTCTTCTCCGGTGACGGCACGGCGGCCGGCCCGGGCAAGTACCAGCTGCTGCTCGACAGCGCCCGGTTCGCCGACCGCAACGGCTTCAGCGGCATCTCCGTACCGGAGCGGCACTTCGTCGACTTCGGCGGCCTGTACCCGAACCCGTCGGTGCTCGCGGCGGCCCTCGCCATGGTGACCGAGCGGATCCAGCTCCGCGCGGGCAGCACGGTGCTGCCGCTGCACCACCCGGTGCGGTCGGCCGAGGAGTGGGCGGTCGTGGACAACCTGTCCGGCGGGCGGGCCGCGATCTCGGCGGCCTCCGGCTGGCACCCGGACGACTTCGTCCTGGCGCCCGGCGACGGGCAGGCGCGCTATCCGCACCGCAAGGAGGAGATGTTCGAGGCGATCGCCACGATCCGCCGGCTGTGGGCGGGCGAGAGCGTCGAGGTGGCGCGCGCCGACGGTTCGCTGCAGAGCGTGCGTTCGCTGCCCCGGCCGATCCAGCCGGAGCTGCCGGTGTGGGTGTCGGCGCAGGGCAGCCCGGAGACGTTCGTCAGGGCCGGCGAGATCGGCGCGAACCTGCTGACCGGCCTCGTGGCGCAGCGTCCCGCGGACCTGAAGGAGAAGACCGCCGCGTACCGCGAGGCCCGCGCGAAGGCCGGGTTCGACCCGGACACCGGCATCGTCACCGCCATGGTGCACACCTTCCTGTGGCAGGACGAGGAGGAGGCGCGAGAGCTGGTCCGCGGCCCGCTGACGGGCTATCTGAAGACGTTCCTGGCGCAGCAGGACAGCTTCGGCAGCGAGTTCTCCAAGCTGGGCGAGGAGGGGCAGGAGGCCATGCTGAACGCCACCTTCGAGCGCTACTTCGACTCCCTGGCGCTGCTCGGCACGCCCGACAAGTGCGAGTCGCTGATCGAGGACCTGGTGGACATCGGGGTGAATGAGGTGGCCTGCCTCGTCGACTTCGGCCTGGAGCCGGACGTGGTGCTCAAGGGCCTGGAACACCTCACCGAACTGAAGGACCGCTACCGGTCCGCGGAAGGGCAGCAGTCGTGACCGACTTCGCAGACCGGCTCGCCGGACTCACCCCGGCCCAGCGCGCCCTGCTGGACCGCAAGATGCGCGAGCGGGCCTCGCAGGCCGCGGCCGTGCCGGCCCTCGGCCCCGTCACCCGGCGCACCACCACGGACCCGGTGCCGCTCACGGTGGACCAGGAGCGCATCTGGCTCATCCACCAGTTCGACCCCGAGGACCCCGTCTACACCGTGCACTTCACGTCCCGGCTGCTCGGCGACCTCGACGTGGCCGCGCTGCAGCGGGCGGTGGACTCCTTCGTGGCGCGGCACGAGGCCATGCGCACCACCTTCGCGCAGGACGGCGACAAGCCGGTGCAGGTGGTGCACCCGGCGATGGAGGTGCCGATCCGGCACGTGGACCTGCGGGACGTGGCGGCGGAGCAGCGCGAGTCGGAGATGGAGCGGCTCGCCACGGCCGAGCTGCGCGCGCCCTTCGACATCGTCGCCGGCCCGCTGCTGCGGGTGACGCTGATCAAGCTGGCCGAGGAGGAGCACGTGCTCGTCGGCGCGGTGGACCACCTGGTCTGGGACCGCGGCTCGATGGGCATCTTCAACGCCGAGATCGCCGAGTTCTACTCCGCGTACGCCACCGGCCGCGAGCCGAAGCTGCCGGAGATCGAGGTCCACTACCCGGACTACGCGCTGTGGCAGCCGGAGTGGCTGCGCGAGGAGGTCGCGCGCCGGCACGTGCCGTACTGGAAGAAGCAGCTCGCCGGCGCCGACGCGGTCCTCGAACTGCCCACGGACCGGCCCCGTCCGCCGGTGATGACGTCGAACGGCGCCCGCCACCAGTTCCCGTTCACCCCGGAGCTGACCAGCGCGGTGAAGGAGCTGGCGAAGCGGGAGGGCGTGTCGGTCTTCGTCCTCCTCCTCGCCGCCTGGGAGGTGCTCCTTCACCGGTTGTCCGGGCAGGACGACATCCTCGTCGGCACCACCTCGTCGACCCGCGGCCGGCCCGAGATCGAGCCGATGGTGGGCTACTTCCTCACGGTCCTGCCGCTGCGCTCCACGCTGCGGCCCGGGATGACCGTGCGGGAGCTGCTGGCGGCGACCCGCACCACGATGATGGGCGCCTTCGACCACAACGACATCCCGTTCGGCACGCTCCTCGACGAGCTGGCCCTGGACCGGGACCCGAGCCGGACGCCGCTGTACCAGTCGTCGTTCATCCTCGTGGACTTCCACTACGAGGAGCAGGCGCCGATGGCGGGCCTGCGGGTGGAGGAGCTGACCCTCGACAACGAGACGGCGAAGGACGACGTGATGCTGGGCGTCTTCGACGACCCGGGCATCGCCGAGGACCACTTCCACTGCCTCTTCGAGTACAACACCGACCTGTTCGACGACAGCACGATGGCGCGCTTCGCCCGCCAGTACACGCGGCTCGTCGAGCAGATCGTCGCCGACCCGGGCACGGCCGTGGCGGACCTCTCGCTCGTCGGCCCGGACGACGCCCACCGGATGCTCGTCGAGTGGAACCGCACCGAGGCCGAGCGGGAGCCCGGCGCGGCTCTCGACGTCCTGGTACGGCGTCAGGCCGCGGCCACCCCGGACGCGGTGGCCGTCTCCTCGGGCGGCGAGTCGCTCACGTACGCGGAGCTGGTGGAGCGGGCCGGGCGGCTCGCCTCCTATCTGCGCGGCCGCGGTGTCGGCGAGGAAACGGTGGTCGGGGTGTGCCTCGACCGGTCGGTGGACCTGCTCACCGGACTGCTCGGCGTGCTGATGGCCGGCGGCGCCTATCTGCCGCTGGACGCCGGCTACCCGGCCGCCCGCCTCGCCGACATGACCGGCGACGCCGGCGCCGCTCTGGTGCTGACCCGCTCCGCTCACCTCGACGTCCTCGCGGACTGCCCGGGCGAGCGGGTCTGCCTGGACACCGACGCGGCGGACATCGCCGCCGCCTCGCCCGAGCCGGTGCGGCTCGCGACGGCGTCGGCCGAGGACCGGCTCGCGTACGTCATCTACACCTCCGGCTCGACGGGCCGTCCCAAGGGCGTCGAGGTCACCCACCGGAACCTGGTCAACCTGCTGCTCTCGATGGCCGGCGAGGTGGGCCTGCGGCCCGGTGACACGCTCGCCGCCGTCACGCCGGTGACCTTCGACATCGCGGGCCTCGAGCTGTACGCGCCGCTGATCAGCGGAGCCCGTACGCACATCGTGCGCAAGGAGGAGGCCGTCGACGGGCGCAGGCTCGCCGAGGTGCTCGCCGAGACCGGCGCGACCGTCCTGCAGGCGACCCCGGCGACCTGGCACCTGCTGGTCGAGGCCGGCTGGGAGAACGACGGCTCGCTGCGCGCCCTGGTGGGCGGCGAGGCGCTGCCGCCGTCGCTCGCCGAGAAGCTGGTCCGCGAGCCGGGCCGCACCTGGAACGTGTACGGACCGACCGAGACCACCATCTGGTCGACCGCGCACCGCCTCGACAGCGGCACCGAGCAGATCTCCATCGGCCGCCCGCTCGCCAACACCCAGGTGTACGTGCTCGACGAGCGGCTCGCCCCGGTGCCGGTGGGCATGCCGGGCGACCTGTACCTGGGCGGCACCGGCGTGGCCCGCGGCTACCGCGGCCGGCCGGCGCTCACGGCGGAGCGGTTCGTGCCCGACCCGTTCTCCGGCCGCCCGGGCGCGCGGATGTACGCCACCGGCGACAAGGCCCGGCTGCGCGAGGACGGCACGCTGGTCTTCCTGGGCCGCGACGACGGCCAGGTGAAGCTGCGCGGCTTCCGCATCGAGCTGGGCGAGATCGAGGCCCGCCTCGAACAGCACCCGGGCGTGCGGCGCGCGGTGGCCCTCGTCCGCGAGGACCGGCCCGGTGACAAGCGCCTCGTCGGCTACGTGGAGGGCGAGGGCGACGCGGCGCCGTCCCAGGAGGAGCTGCGCGAGCTGCTGCGCGGCTTCCTGCCGGACTACATGGTCCCGTCGGTGATCGTCCGCCTGGACTCCTTCCCGCTCAACACCAGCGGCAAGATCGACCGCCGTGCGCTGCCCGCGCCGGTGATCGAGCGCACGGCCGGCAGCTACGTCCCGCCGCGCGACGCCCTGGAGCTGGAGGTCGCGCACATCTGGGAGGAGGTCCTGGGCGTCTCGCCGGTCGGGCTGCACGACGGCTTCTTCGAACTCGGCGGGCACTCGCTGCTCGTGCTGCGGCTGATGGCGGAGATCGAGCGCCGCTACGACCGGCGGCTGCCGATGGCGGCGATCTTCCGCGGCGCGACCGTGGAGCGCTTCGCGCGGATGCTGCGCGAGGGGTACGCGGACGAGGAAAGCGTCCATCTCATCGAACTCGGCGCCGGGGAGGGCGGCTCGGCGGCCCCCGTCTTCTTCGCGCACCCCGCGGGCAGCGAGGTCGTCTGCTACATGCCGTTCGCCGGCCTCGTCGAGGGCGGCCGGCCGGTGTACGCGCTGGCCTCGCCGCCTCCGGTGGACGGGCGGCTGCCCTTCGAGGGCTTCGGCGAGCGGGCCGCGGCCTACGCGGAGCTGATCCGCGAGACGCAGCCCGAGGGCCCGTACACCGTGGCCGGCTGGTGCTACGGCGGCTCCAACGCCTACGCGGTCGCCGCCGAGCTGGAGAAGACCGGCGCGGAGGTGTCCGTGATCATGATGGACGCGCACGCCCCGGCGGTCGTCCCGGAGGGCGACGAGCCGGACCGGGCCGACATCGTGGAGGCCGTCGCCGCCAACCTCCAGTGGGACTACGGCGACCGGCTGAAGCCGGTCGAGGAGCTGCGCGGGATGACCCCGGACGAGCACCTCGACTATCTGCTCGGCCTGGCCCGGGCCTCGGACTACCTGCCGCCGGACGCCGGCCGCGAGCAGATCGCGGACGTGCTCGACCTGTGGGTGGCCAACCTGCGCCTGCTGTGGAACTTCCGCCCCGACGCCGTCAAGGGCCGGGTCACGCTGATCCGCGCGGCGGAGGAGGAGCACGACCCGTCCGACTCCTGGCGGGAGCTGACGGGCCGGGACATCGACGTCCGCACGGTGGCCGGCAACCACTACACGATGATGCGCCACCCGTACGTGGAGGGGCTCGCGGACGTCCTCAACGACGTGCTGCGCGGCGCGTCGGAGACGGACGGTGGCGCGGATGCTTGAGCTGCTCAGGGACCGCACGTACATCCGCTACTGGCTGGCGGTCGTCGCGTCCTTCCTCGGTGACGCCATCACCAAGATCACCCTGATCTACGTGGTGGCCACGGGGACGTCGAACCCGGTCCTGTACGTCTCCCTCGTCGTCATCGCCCAGCTGCTGCCGTCCGGTGTGCTCGGCGCCTTCGTCGGCCCGCTGGCCGACCGGGTGCCGGCCCGGGTCCTGATGGTCGGCTCGGACCTGGTCCGGGCCGTGCTGGCCCTGCTGATGATCGTCGTGCGGGACTCGCCGCTGCCGCTGCTGGCGCTGATCCTGCTGAGCGGCATCGGCAAGGCGTTCTTCGAGACCGCGCGGATCAGCGCCGTCCCGCTGATCGTGCGCGGCCACAGCATCCCCACGGCCGTGGCGCTGTTCCAGTCGACCAACCACACCCTGAGCCTGGTCGGCCCCGCCATGGGCGGTGTGCTGCTCGCCCTCGGCAGCGTCCCGGCGGTCTTCGTCATCGACGCGGCGACCTTCGTGGTCTCGGCGCTGCTGCTCGGCAGCATGGCCGTCCTGAAGGAGGTGCCGGTGCCGGCCGCGGCGGGCGTGAAGCGCGAGTCGTACTGGCAGTCGCTGCGCGTCGGGCTCGGCGGGGTGATGGCCGTGCCGTCGCTGCGCTTCCTCGCCGTCGTGCTCGTGCCGGTGATGCTGGCGCTCGGCCTGTTCACCACCAACCTCAACACCCAGCTGCTCTCCGGATTCCACCTCGGGGCGTTCGACTACGGCCTCGCGCAGGCGGCGTTCGGCGCCGGCTCGGTCGTCGGAGCGCTCATCGGCCCGCCGCTGGTGCGCCGGGCCGGCGACCGCAGGCTGCTGATCTGGTCGATCGCGCTGTTCGCCGGGTCGCTGCTGCTGCTCGCCCCCACCGGGCGGCTGCGCGACGCGCTGGGCGTGTCGGTCGTGCTCGGGTGGTGTCTGGTCGCCGGGCTCGGCTCGGGCCTCTTCCAGGTGCCCGTGGCCAACACCCTGCTCAGCGACCTGCCCGAGGAGCTGCGCGGCCGGGGCGTCGGCCTGCTCAACGCCCTCATGGTCAACTTCATGGTCCTCGGCGTGGTGCTCGGCGGCGTCGTCGCCGACCTGGCCGGCATCTCCCGGTCGATCGTCCTCACCGGCGCCGTGCTGCTGCCCGTCGCCCTGCTCCTCGCCCTCTCCCCGCTCGGCCGGGCCCGCACGGCCGCCGAATCGGAGGTCGTCTCGTGACCGCCCCCAGCGTCACCGAGGAGCTGCGGCTCCCGCTCACCCGCGCCCAGAGCCGACTCTGGACCCTGGCGCACCTGCGCCCGCGCGACCCCTTCTTCAGCGTGCCCTTCGCCGTCGACGTCGAGGGCCCGCTGGACGAGGACGCGCTGGGCCGCGCCCTCGCCGAACTGGTGCGCCGCCACCCGGCGCTGCGCGTCCGGATCGTGCGGGGCGCGGACGGCGAGCCCGTGCAGTCGGTCCTCGACGCCGCGTCCGGCGCCCCGGCCCTGCCCGTCGCCGAGCCGGCCGACGCGGCGGAAGCCGCCAGGATCGCCGAGGAGTTCGCGGCGGAGCCCTTCGACGTCGACGGCGGTCCGCTGCTCCGGCTGCGGCTGCTCCGGCTCACCGACTCCGCGGCCACCGCACACCGGCTGCTCGTGGGCGTCCACCACATCGTCTTCGACGGCGCCTCGCTCACCCTGTTCGTCTCCGAACTGACCGAGCTGTACGGGGCGTTCGCCGAGGGCCGGCCGGTGCCGCTGCCGGAGCCCGCCGTGGCGTACGGGGACTTCCTCGCCGCCCGCACCGAGCGCGACGAGCAGGACCGCGCCGAGAACCTCCGCTACTGGACCGCCCGCCTCGCCGGGGCGCCCCAGGTCACGGAGCTGCCGGTACGGGCCCCGCGCGGCCCGGCCGCCGGGCACGCCGGGGACCGGCGCACCGCGCACATACCGGCCGATGTCGTGGAGCCGTTGCGGGCGCTCGCGCGGAAGAAGCGGTGCACGCTGTACATGGTGCTCAAGGCCGCCGTGGACGTCGTGCTCTGCGCGTACGGCACCACCGACGTCCTCACCGGCATGGCCGTGTCGGGCCGCGACACCGTCGAGTCCGCCGGCGTCGTCGGTTACCTGACCCGCCCGGTCGTCCTGCGGGCGGACCTCTCCGACGACCCGGAGTTCACCGGCCTCCTCGGCCGGGTCCGCGGCGACCTCCTCGACGCCCTCGACCACCCCGACCTCCCGGTCGACGAGGTCATCGACGCGCTGGACGTCCCCCGCGACCCCAGCCACCACCCGCTCTACCAGGTCATGTACACCCACCAGCCGGCCGCACCCGAGCACCGGGCGGGCGGCGCGGTCTTCCGCGCGGGCGAGCTGCGGCTCCCCACGACCAAGGCCGACCTGGCGATCGACACCCTGGAGACGCCCGACGGCGGCCTGCACGCGCTGGCCGACTACCGCGCCGACCTCTTCGACGCCGCCACCGCCGAGCTGCTCCTCGCCCGGCTGCGGACCGTCCTCGAACGCGTCGGCACGGACCCGGCCCAGCGGGTCTCGTCCCTGCTCCGCCCCGACGAGGCCCAGCGGCACCTCCTCCTGACGGAGAGGAACCCGGCGGCCGGGACCTCCCTGCCGGAGGAGTGCGTCCACGCCCTCTTCGCCGCCCAGGCCGCGCGCACGCCGGACGCGGTCGCCGTGGCCGCCGGGCCGCGCACCTGGACCTACCGCGAACTGGACTCCGTCTCCGACGACCTGGCCGCGCGCCTGCGCGACCTGGGCGTCGGCCCGGAGAACCGCGTCGGCGTCTGCGCCCCGCCCTCCTTCGCCCTCGTCGCCGCCGAACTCGCCGTCTGGAAGGCGGGCGGCGCCTGCGTCCCCCTGGCCTCGGACCTCCCGGCCTTCCTGATGCGCCTCGCGGTGGCCGACGCGGAGCTGGAGGTGGTCCTGGCGGACCCGGTGGCGATGCCGTTCTTCGACCACACGCAGGTGCGGGTGGTGGAGGTGGACGTCGACAACCCCGGCCCCGCGCACAGCGCGCCGGCCACCACGGTCGTCACGGCCGCCCGGCCCCGTAACGCCGCCGTCGTGCTGCGCACCTCCGGCGCCACCGGAGAGCCGCTGCCCGTGGTCCTCGAACACCGGCAGTTGGCCTCCCGACTGCGGTGGGCGGCGCGCGAACTGCCCGCCGAGGCGCTCGACGCCGTCGTGCCCGTGGGCGCACCGGACGGGACGAGTGCGATCTTCGAGCTGTTCGCACCGCTGGTGCACGGCGGGCGGGTCGTGGTCCCCGCCGGGAACGCGTCCGGAACGGTGGTCGCGGCGCCGTCGGTGTTCGCCTCGCCCGCTGGGGCCGGAGTCGCCCCCACGTACGTCCTCGCGGTGGGCGAGCCGCCGGCCGCGGCTCACGTCCGGGACGCGTACGAGGCCGGAGCGGCGGGCGTGCGGCAGGTGTACGCCGCGGCCGAAACGGCCGGACCCGCGCTCGCGGGCGCCGACGGCGACGCGGCAGCGCTCGGCGTTCCCGCCGACGCCACCGTGTACGTCCTCGACCGCGCCGGTCACCTCGTCCCGCCCGGTGTCGTCGGCGAGTTGCACGTCGGCGGCGCCGCCGTCGCGCGCGGTTACCTCGGGCAGCCGGGGCTGACCGCCGAGCGGTTCCGGCCCGACCCGTACGGCGGCGAGCCGGGCGGGCGGCTGTTCGCGACGGGCGACCTGGCGCGCTGGACGCCCGACGGACGCCTGGAGTTCGCGGGGCGGGCCGTCGACCGGGCCGTCGTCTCCGGCGTCCGGGTGGCGGCGGTGGACGTCCAGGTGGCGCTGCTCACGCACCCGGGCGTGGCCCGGGCCGAGGTGGTCGCGGGCGACGCGGCCGCCGCCGGCGGACCGGTCCTCGTCGCCGCCGTCACCGCACGGCCCGGCGCCGACCTCACCGCCGACGCCCTGCGCGCGCACCTCGGCGGGATCCTGCCCGGCTACCTCCGCCCGTACCGCCTTGAGGTGCTGGACCGGCTGCCGCTGCTGCCCAGCGGCCGCGCCGACCGGACCGCGCTGCTCAAGGCGGTCGCCGAGGCGGCCGAGCGGCGGGCGACGCGGGCCGCGGCCGAGGCGGCGGAGCGGCCGGTGAGCGAGGTGGAGCGGCTGGTGGCGGACGCCTGGGAGCAGGTGCTCGGGCGGGCCGTCGGCGCGGAGAGCGGGTTCTTCGACGTGGGCGGGAACTCGCTGCTCCTGGTCCGGCTGCGGGACCGGCTGCGGACGGCGCTGGGCCGCGAGGTCGACGTGATCGACCTCTTCCGGCACTCCACGATCCGGGCGATGGCCGCCTACTTCGGCAACGGCGAGGACGCCGCGGCGGGCGCCGCCGCCTCGGACCGCGGCCAGGCCCGGCAGCAGGCGCTGAAGGCCCGCGCCGGGCGCGCCCGGGCCCGTACGACACGCACGACACGTATTCAAGGGGGATCATGATGACGGCGACGCCGGCACCCGGGCTCACCGGGGACTTCGAGGCCGACTCCACGACGCTGACCCGCTTCCTGGCCGATCTGGCGGAGCGGTCGGCCGGCGAGCCGGTGCACGGGCCGCTGCGCACGGCGGCGCGTCTCGCGCGGCGGCGGTTCATGGAACGGCACGCGGACCGGCTGTACGAGGAGCTGACCGACGGGCGGCGGGCGTACCACCGGCTCGACGACCTGGCGACGGCGGCGGCGCAGCTGGTGCCCGGGCTGGTTCCGACGAAGGCCGAGCTGGAGGCGGAGCGGCGGCGTTCGCAGCGCGAGAAGCTGGGCCTGGAGATCGATCACGGGATCCTGTTCCACGCCCTGCTGGCGTCGGAGCTGTCGGGGCGGCACCTGCTCGACGCGATGCGCCGGCCGACCGAGCGGGCGCTGGCGGCCCTCAGCGGCTTCCGGGCCACGGGCCGCGCCGACTTCGGCGTGGTCACGGTGGAGCGGCGCGGTGACGTCGGCGAGGTGACCGTGACCAACACGGCCTTCCTCAACGCCGAGGACGACCTGCTGGTCGCTGCCCTGGAGGCGGCCGTGGACCTGGTGCTGCTCGACGACTCGGTGCGGGTCGGCGTGCTGCGCGGCGCGCCGATGACGCACCCGCGCTACGCCGGCCGCCGGGTGTTCAGCGCCGGCATCAACCTCACGCGCCTGTACGAGGGCCGGATCTCGCTGATCGACTTCTTCCTGACGCGGGAGCTCGGCTACATCCACAAGATCCTGCGCGGTCTGAGCGTGCCGGACGACGGCCGCGACTGGTGGCCGGAGCCGGTGGAGAAGCCGTGGGTGGCGGCCGTGGACACGTTCGCGATCGGCGGCGGGGCGCAGATCCTGCTGGTCTTCGACCGGGTGATCGCCACCGAGGAGGCGTATCTGACGCTGCCCGCGCTGCGCGAGGGCATCATCCCGGGCGTCGCCAACCTGCGGCTGCCGCGGGTCGGCGGCAACCGGCTCGCCCGCCAGATGATCATCGCGGACCGGCGGATCGAGGCGGCCTCCCCCGAGGGCCTGCTGCTGTGCGACGACGTCGTGCCCGGCGAGCGGATGGACGAGGCCGTCGCGGCGGCGGCCGCGACGCTCGCCGCCCCGGCCGTGATCAACAACCGCCGGGTGATGCACGCCCACGAGGAGTCCGAGGACGAACTGCGCCGCTACATGGCGGCCTACGCCATCGAGCAGTGCCGGCGCCTCCACAGCCCCGACCTCGTCGAGAACCTGGAGCGCACATGGATATCGAGGAACCGATGACCACCACCGAAGCCACCACCCTCGACCCGGGCGACCCCGCGCGTCAGCTCACCTTCTACCAGCGGTTCGAGAACTCGGCGCTACGACTGCCCGACCGGCCGGCCCTGGAGATCGGCGCCGAGGTCCTCACGTACGCCGAACTGCGCGCCCTGGCCCTGACGCTGGCCGAGCGGATCGTCCGGAAGCACGGCGGCGTGCCGCGCCGGGTGGCGCTCGTCGCCTCGCGGTCCGTCGCCGCGTACGCCGGTTATCTGGCGATCCAGCGGCTCGGCGCGGGTGTGCTGCCGCTCAACCCGGATCACCCTCAGCAGCGCAACCTGGACGTGGCCCAGCGGGCCGGCGTCGAGGCCGCGCTGGTCGACTCCCGCTCGGCGGGGCTCTTCCAGGCGCTGCCCGAGCGGTACCGGCCGACGGTCCTGGAGCTGGACGACGCCGAGCGGGCCGCCACGGCGCCGCTCGGTGACGGCCTGCCGCCGGTGCCGGACGACCTGGACGCCGAGGCGTACATCCTGTTCACCTCGGGCTCGACCGGCCAGCCGAAGGGCGTGCCGATCCTGCAGCGGAACTTCTCGCCGTTCCTCAACCACAACATCCCGCGCTTCGGGATCCAGCCGGGCTCCCGGCTCTCCGGGGTCTTCGGGCTGACCTTCGACGCCCACGCCTTCGATCTGTTCGCCACCTGGGGCGGCGGCGGCACGCTGGTCGTGCCGACGGCCGCGGAGCTGTACCGGCCGGTCGAGTTCATCGTGGAGCGCGAGCTGACCCACTGGTTCTCGGTGCCGTCGGTGATCCGCGAGGCGCAGCGGCTCGGCAACATGCCGCTGGGCCGCGCGGTCACCCTGCGGCACAGCATCTTCGGCGCCGAGCCGGTCACCCGGCAGCACGTCGAGCTGTGGCGCGAGGTGGCACCGCACACCGAGATCCACAACGTGTACGGGCCCACCGAGCTGGCCCTGTGCTGCACCAACCACCTGCTCACGGGGCCGAGTTCCGACTGGCCGGAGTACGCGGGCGGCACGGTGCCGATCGGTGTGATCTACCCGCACATGGAGGGGGTGCTCCTCGACGAGGACGGACTCCCCGCCGAGCAGGGCGAGTTGTGCGTGCGCGGTCCGCAGCGCTTCGACGGCTACCTGGACCCGCGGGAGAACGCGGGCCGCTTCCTCTCGTACGAGGAGGGCGAGGGCCCCGCCGTCGTCTACGACGGCTCCGGGCCGCTCACCGACCGCCACTGGTACCGCACCGGTGACCGGATCCGCCGCGAGGACGGCGTGCTGATCCACTGCGGCCGGCTCGACCAGCAGGTCAAGCTGCGCGGCCACCGGGTGGAGATCGGCGAGGTGGAGGCGGTGCTGCGCCGCCACCCGTACGTGGTGGACGTGGCCGTGGTCGCGGTGACCGCCGAGGACGGCGAGACCGAGCTGGCCGCCGCCTACGCCGGGCGCGAGGTGGAGCCGGCGGCGTTCGACGCCTGGCTGCGCGACCAGATGCCGCTGCACATGGTGCCGGCGCGGATCCGGCTGCTCGACGGGCTGCCGCTGAACGACAACGGAAAGACGGACCGCATCGCACTGGCGCGGATCCTCGGGACCCGGGAGGGGTCATGACGCAGGTGCAGGACGAGACGGGCGGAGCCGCCGACACGGATTTCTGGCGGGCCGCGCTGGACGGCCTGGAGCCGCTGGACCTGCCGCTCGACCGGCCGCGACCGGCGGCGCCCGAGGCGGGCCCGCCGATGGCCGGGCACCCCGTCGCCGTCCCAGCCACGACCGTGGACGCGCTGCGCAAGGCCGCGGCCGAGCTCGGCGTCGGGCTGCCGGACGCGCTGCTGGCCGCGTACGGCACGGTGCTCGGCCGGTGGGCCCGGAAGCGGGACGTGGCCGTCGGGCTGCCGGTCGACGGGAACCTGGTCGTGGTCCGTCCCGGCCCCGGGGGCGAGACCTTCGCCGAGTCGGCCGCGCGCGTCGCCGCCGCCGTCCGGGAGGCCCGGGCGCACGCCGGGACGCCGTTCGCGGAGCTCGCGGCGGCGCTCGGCGCCGGCCCGGAGCAGACGAGCGGCCACCACCCGCTGGTGCAGGCGGTGTTCGGCGAGGCCCACGGCGGTTACGTGGCCCCGGCCGGCCTGTTCCCGCCCGACCTGGCGCTCTCCTGGGCCGAAGGCGGCGACGACGCCGAGTCGGGTCTCTCGCTCCACCTCCACTACCGGACCGCGGTCCTCGACCGCGCGACGGCCGAGCGGTTCGCGGGCGGTCTGCTGACCCTGCTCGCCGCCGTCGGCGACCGGCCGGGCGCCGCCCTCGCCGAGCTGGACATCGTCCCGGCGCAGGAGCTGGAGACCCTGCGCGCCTGGGGCCGCAACCCCGCCGCCTACCCGAAGGGCGGCACCGTCGCGGGCCTGTTCGCCGTGCAGGCGGCCCGGACCCCGGACGCGGTCGCCGTCGTCTTCGGCGCCGAGGAGGTCACGTACCGGGAGCTCGACGCCAGGTCCGGGCGGCTCGCCCGGCATCTGCGGGGCCTCGGCGTGGACCGGGACGTGCCGGTCGCCGTGTGTCTGGAGCGCGGTACGGAGCTGGTCGTGGCGCTGCTCGCCGTGCTGAAGGCGGGCGGGGCGTACGTGCCGCTCGACCCCGAACACCCGGTGGAGCGGCTGGCGTTCGTGCTCGCGGACACGGCGGCGCCGGTGGTCGTCACGCAGGAGTCGCTGCGCGGCCGCCTGGCCGGCGAGGGCCGGGTCCTGGTCGCGGTGGACACGGACCGGGCGGCGATCGACGGGCACGAGCCCGACGGGGCCCCGCTCACCGGCGCGGGCCCGGACGACCTCGCGTACGTCCTCTACACCTCCGGCTCCACCGGCACCCCCAAGGGCGTGGCCGTCACGGTCGGTTCGCTGGTCAACCTGCTGTACGGCATGCGGGACACCTTCCCGGCGCCGCAGAGCGAGCGGGTGCTCTTCACCACCTCCGCCACCTTCGACATCGCGGGCGTCGAGGTGTTCCTGCCGCTGATCACCGGCGGCCGGATCATCGGCGCCACCCGCGAGCAGGTGCACACCCCGCGTGCGCTCGCCGAGCTGATCGACGGGCACGCGGTGACGCTGGCCCAGGCCACCCCGTCCGCCTGGCGGCCGCTGCTCGACGCCCTCGGCGACACCCGGCGCGAGCTGACGGTCTTCACCGCCGGTGAGGCGCTGCCGGCCGAGCTGGCGGCGCGGATGCTGCGCGCGGGCCGCCGGGTGGTCAACGGGTACGGTCCGACGGAGACCACCGTGTACGCCACGCTCGCCGAGATCACCGAGGGGGCCGGCCCGGTCCCGATCGGCCGGCCGTCCCCGAACACCGAGCTCTCGGTCGTGGACGAGCACGGCCGGCCCGTCCCGGCCGGCGTGCCGGGCGAACTCCTCGTCGGCGGCGCGGGCGTGGCCCGCGGCTACCTGGGCCGCCCGGACCTGACGGCGGAGCGCTTCGCCGACGGCGTCTACCGCACCGGTGACCTGGTGCGCTGGCTGCCCGACGGCAGCCTCGACTTCCTGGGCCGGCTCGACCACCAGGTGAAGGTGCGCGGCTTCCGCATCGAACTCGGCGAGATCGAGGCGGCGTTGGTGGCGCACGAGGACGTCGCCGCGGCCGTGGTGACGGTGCGGGACGACGCCGTGCCGGGCGAGCGGGCGCTCGTCGCGTACTGCGTGCCGGCCGCCGGGCGGGCGCCCGGTGTGACGGCGCTGCGCGAGTGGTGCGGGCGCACCCTGCCCGGCTACATGGTGCCCGCCGTCTTCGTCTTCCTCGACGCGCTGCCGCTGACCGGCAGCGGCAAGACCGACCGCACGGCGCTGCCCGCGCCGGACGGCGACCGGTCGGGCCTGGAGGCGGAGTTCGTGGCGCCGCGCAACGCGGCCGAGCGCGCGGTGGCCCGGGCCTGGGCCGAGGCGCTGTGGGCGGACGAGGTCGGCGCGCACGACGACTTCTTCGAGCTCGGCGGCGACTCGCTGGTCGCCACCCGGGTCGCTCTGAAGCTCCAGGAGGAGTTCGGCCTGGAGATCCCGGTGCGGGTGCTCTTCACCCGTACGACCGTGGAGTCCCTCGCGCAGGCCGTGATGGCCGTGCGCCGCGGCGGCGACTGGCCGGCCGCCTAGGCCGGGCCCTGAGCGGGGCCCGAGCCACCCGCGCGCCCCGATGCCGTACGGCCGGGACGGGTCCCCACGCCCCGTCCCGGTCCCGGCCCCTCCCCCTTGCTTTCCTCTCCTTCCGATCACAGAGGTACAGACATGAGTGACCAACCGGTTCTGCTGGTGGTCTACGACACCGGCAGCCTGGCCCCGACCCGGCTGGCCGAGGCCGCGCGGCAGGCGGACTGCGCCCTGGTGTTCGTCACCGCCGACACCGAGCACGCCCGGGAGATGATCCCGACCCTGGAGACCGTCGGCACCGTCGTCGACACGGCCGGCCGGACCGAGGAGGAGACCGTCACGGCCCTCAAGGCCCTCGGTCCCACCGGCATCATCACCTTCAGCGAGTTCCAGATCGCCCGCACGGTCCGGCTGGCCGCCGCGCTCGGGCTGCGCTACCACGCCCCCGCCGACGTGGCCGCGATCACCCACAAGGACCTCCAGCGCGAGCGCTTCGCCGCGGCGGGCGTGGACGCGGTGCGCTTCCGCACCGTCACGTCGCCCGAGCAGACCGACGAGGCCCTGGCGTACGTGGGACTGCCCGCCATCATCAAGCCCGTGGTCGGCGCCTCCAGCCGCAACACGCAGGCCGTGACGACGGAGGAGGAGTGCCGGGCGGCCATCGCCGCGTGCTTCGACGCCGCCGGCGGCGGTCCCGTCGAGACGGCGGTGATGATCGAGGAGCTGCTGGTCGGCCGGCCCACCGAGGCCCCGTGGGGCGACTACATCGCGGTGGACTGCGTGGCCGACGGCGACGACGTCCGCCCGGTCTTCGTCACCAGCAAGTTCGCGCTGGCCGAGCCGTTCCGCGAGCGCGGCGGCTACGGCGGCTTCTCCGTCGTGTCCGAGGAGGACGAGCAGGCGGTACGGGATCTGGCCTGCCGGGCCGTGCGCGCCCTGAACATCCACGGCGTGGCCGACGTCGAGATCAAGCTGACCGCCGACGGGCCTCGGGTCATCGAGGTCAACGGCCGGCTCGGCGCCTGGGTGGACGACCTCGCGGTCCGCTCCGGCACCTCCGACCCGGCGTACGTGGCGGTGGCGGCCGCGCTCGGTCTGCCGTACGAGACGCCGGACATCAAGAAGGACGGGCCGATCGCCTTCCACTATCTGATCGTGCCGCCCGCCGGCGCCCGCAGCGTGCGGGGCATCCGCAACGTCACCGCGCTGCGCCGGCTGCCCAACGTCGACCGGGTGGCCGTGCTCATCGAGCCCGGTGCCTCGGTGGACTGGCGGATCGGAGCGCGCGGCAACACGGCGGCGGTCATCGGCTCCGCCGCCACCCACGAGGAACTGGCCGCGACCGTGGCCGCGATCGAGAGCGTCGAGTGGATCGAGTACGCATATGAGTGAGCCGTACGAACCCCAGGGCCTGCTGCTGGTCTTCGACCTGGACGGGGTCCTCGTGGACACCCAGGACGCCGAGAACGGCGGGCTCGCCTACGTCGGCGAGCTGATGGGGCTGACGCTCGACAAGGAGCGTCGGGACGAGCTGTTCTCCGGCAAGAAGATGCAGGAGTGCCTCGACCTGATGGCGGAGCTGACGGGCACGCCGCCGCCCGCGGACGCCATGCCGATCGCACGGGCGAAGTGCGAGGAGCTCATCGGCGACCACCTCGAACCCATCGACGGCGTCGCCTACGCGCTGGAGCGCCTCGCCGCCCTGCCGGGCGTGGCCGGGATGTGCGTGGCGTCCAACAGCCCCCTCGAACTGATCGAGCGCCGGCTCGCCAAGGCGGGCATCCTGCACCACTTCGGCGGACGACTGTTCTCCGCGTACGACGTGGACGCCTGGAAGCCGGACCCGAAGCTGTTCCTCTGGGCGGCCGAGCGGTGCGGCGGCGCCGTCGAGGACTGCCTGGTGATCGAGGACAGCCCGGTCGGTGTCGACGCCGGGCTCGACGCCGGGATGCGGGTCCTGCAGTACACCGCGGACCCGGCGCTCGGGCCGCACCGGGCGGGCGCGGAGGTGTTCCGCTCGATGCGGGACCTGCCCGGCCTGGTGGCGGCCACGGTCGCCCGGCGTGCCGTACCCACCGCGGCGCACGTCTTCGCCGCTTCCGCCGCCCTGACCTCTGGAGGGATCCGATGAACACCCCTGCGAACTCCGCGCGCGAGGCGCGCAAGGTGATGGTGCTGGGCGCCGGCGACATCGGCCGCCAGGCCTTCCACGCGCTGGCGCAGAGCGACCCGGCGCGCGAGCTGCGGCTGGTCGGCCGGGACGGGGAGGCGGTGCTCCGCGCCACCAATCTGGCCCGGTTCTGCGCGATCCAGCGCGGCTACGAGCCCCGGGTGAGCCATGCGCTGACCGATCTGCGCGACGTGGCGCGCACGGCCGAGGCGATCGCCGAGTTCCGGCCGGACGTCCTCTTCCTGGCGGCGAGCTACCAGTCGTGGTGGGTCATCTCGACCCTGGAGCAGTCGGCCTTCCAGCGCCTGTACGCGGCGAACTACGGCCCGTGGCTGCCGATGCACCTGGTGCCGGCGATGAAGGCGATGGAGGCGGTCCGGCTGTCCGGGGTGGACCCGGTCGTCGTGAACGCCGCCTACCCGGACGCCGTGCACCCGGCGCTCGCCGCGGTCGGGCTCTCCCCGGACCTCGGCATCGGCAACGTCGCCAACAACGTGCCCGGCATCACCGCGGCCGTCGCCGACGAGCTCGGCCGCCCGGTCGGCGACGTGGAGGTGCGGCTCGTCGCCCACCACTACGTCTCGCACCGTCTGTCCCGCACCGGCAACAGCGGCCCGGCGGAGATGGGCCTGGGCATCCGGGTGGACGGCCGGGACGTCACCGCCGAACTCGACGTGCCGGCGCTCCTCAACCGGCTGCCCGAGCGCTACCGGCGCACCGGCGGCATGCCCGGCCAGGTGATGACGGCCGCGTCGGCGCTCTCCGTGCTCGAACCGCTGGCGGACGGCCGGGCGGCCCTGGTCCACGCGCCCGGTGCGGGCGGCGTGGTGGGCGGTCACCCGGTGGCGATCGCCGCGGACGGCTCGTACGAGATCGTGCTGCCCGACGGGATGACCATGGAGCGGGCCGACGCGATCGGCCTCTCCGGTCAGGTGCAGGACGGCATCAGCGAGATCCGCGACGACGGCACCGTGGTCTTCGAACCATCCGCGATGGCGATCATGACCGAGGAACTCGGGTACGACTGCCAGGAGATGAAGCTGTCGGAGGCGGAGGACCGGGCGCAGGAGATCGCCGACCGGTTCGCCGTCTACCGGGAGCGCACGTCGGCGACCGCAGCGGTCGCCTGAGCACGGCGAACAGCACGAGGAGGGACGGACACAGTGAGGCTACTGCTGCTCGGCGGCACCGACTTCGCGGGCCGCGCGGTCGCGGAGGCGGCGCGGGACCGGGGCTGGGACGTGACGGTCTTCCACCGGGGCGAGCACCCAGCGCCGCCCGGCGTGACGGTCCTGAACGGGGACCGTACGGAGCCCGACGGGCTCGCCGCGCTCGCGGAGGGCACCTGGGACGCCGTCGTGGACACCTGGTCGGCGGCGCCCCGGATCGTCCGGGACTCCGCCCGGCTGCTCGCGGGCCGCGCCGAGCGGTACGTCTTCGTGTCGAGCCGTTCCGTCTACACCTGGCCCATCCCGGCCGGCCTGGACGAGGACGGCCCGGTGGTGGACGCCGATCCGGACGCGGACGCCACGGACTACGCCGCCGACAAGCGGGGCGCCGAACTGGCCGTCCTCCGCGAGTTCGGCGACAAGCGCTCCCTGCTGGTCCGCGCGGGTCTGCTGCTCGGCCCCCGGGAGAACTCCGGCCGGCTGCCCTGGTGGCTGAAGCGGATCGCGCTCGGCGGCCCGCTGCTCGCCCCCGCGCCCCGGGACACCCCGCTGCAGTACGTGGACGTGCGGGACATGGCGGTGTGGATCCTGGACGCCCTGGAGGCGGGGCTCAGCGGCCCGTACGACATGGTCAGCGCGCCCGGCCACACCACGGTCGGCGAGCTCCTCGACGCCTGCGTCACCGCGACCGGCGCGGAGACCAAGCTGGTCTGGGTCGGCCCGGACGCCCTGGCCGAGGCCGAGGTCTCCGGCTGGTCCGACCTGCCCATCTGGTGCCCGCCGGGCAGCGAGCTGCACGACGCCCTGCACTGCGGCGACACGGTCCGCGCCCGGTCCACGGGCCTGCGCTGCCGCCCGGTGGCGGAGACGGTCGAGGACACCTGGGCGCAGCTGAGTGGCACCGACGGCGCCTGACCCGCCGCAGAATCTCCAGTCGGGGCAACATCCGAGGACGGACGGGGAGTCGCACGATCCTGAGCGGATGGAACGCGCCGAGGGCCGGGGCGGTCGGAACCGCCCCGGCCCTCGGGGGTCGAGCAGGTGGGGGATCAGACCTGCTCGTCCTCGGGGATGCTGACCAGCCAGCGGGTGTCCTGGCGCGGTCGCAGGTAGAAGGCCCAGTAGAGGGTGGCGACGGCCGTGATGCCGCCGGTCCACTTCAGGTACTCGGGCTCCTGCATGTACAGGATGTACGCCATGACGGCGATGAGCAGCACCGGGACCACCGGCCACAGCGGCATGCGCCAGGCCGCGACCTCGCGGTGCGCGCCCTTGCGGCTGAACAGCGCGGCCACCGCGACGAGCAGGTACATGCCGGTGACGGAGACGCCGGTGACGCCGTAGAGGGTGTCCAGGTTGACGAAGCAGAGCGCCGCGCCCGGCACGCCGACGACCAGGGTGGCGACCCACGGGGAGCCGAAGCGGCCGAGGCGGGACAGGGCGTTGTTGACGGGCTCGGGCCACGCCTTGTCACGGGCGGAGGCGAAGAGCACGCGGGAGTTCTGGATGACCATCACGATGCCGGCGTTGATGATGGCCAGCGCGACGCAGAGGCTGATGAAGGTGCCGACGGCGGAGTTCGACCAGGCCGCGATCATGCCGCTGATGTCGCCGCCGGTCAGCGTCTGCAGGTCGCCGGCGCCGAGCGTGATGGCGATGACCGGGACCAGGATGACGGCGGTGGAGATGGCCAGGGTGGCGAGCACGGTGCGGGCCACGTTCTTGCGCGGGTTCTCCAGCTCCTCGGAGAGGTAGACGGCCGTGGAGAAGCCCTGGGTGACGAAGAGCGCGATGGCGAGTCCGGAGACGACCAGGGCGCCGGTGACCAGCGAGTGGCCGCCGCCCGCGGTGGCGACCTCGCCGTGGACCAGGGCGCCGACGCCGCGCTGCGAGTGGGCGAAGCCGAGGACCGCGACGACGCCCGCCGCGACGACCTCCAGGACGAGGAAGATGCCGGTGATCCAGGCGTTGGCGCGCAGGTCGAGCAGGCCGGCCAGGGTCGCGAGCAGCATGACGCCGGCGCCGGCGATCGGAGCCGGGATGTGCACGAGCGGGGCCAGGTAGTCGGCGGTTCCCATCGCGATCACCGGTGGCACGATCAGCACCACCAGCAGCGACAGTACGAACACCAGCCAGCCGGCCAGGCGGCCCGCGAGCGTGGAGACGATGGCGTACTCGCCGCCCGCGCTCGGGATCAGGGTGCCCAGCTCGGAGTAGCAGAACGCCACGCCGATACAGAGCAGCGAGCCGATCGCGATGGTCAGCGCCGCGTAGGTGCCGACTCCGGAGAACAGGTCCGGTACGACCACGAAGAGCGTCGAGGCGGGTGTCACGCACGACAGCGTGAGCAATGTGCCGCCCACGATTCCGATGGAACGCTTGAGTTTCTGCGGCACGGGCTCGATCTCGGGAGCGAGTGCGTGCGGTGCGCTGAGGGTGTCGGTCATCAGGCTGCGGTTCCGATCGGTGCGGTGCGAGCGGTGTTACTGAGCGGGAGCGGTATCGCCTCCGAGGCGTCCGGTGATGAGATGGGTCCGTGGCTCCCGGGCTGAATGGAAGCCTGGGCAGAACCGCAGGTCAATGCCCCACCCACTGCGGAATCCGTCGTTCCGGTGGGTCCGCGCGAGGGCTGTGTGACGTTAAGGGCGCGATAAGGCGGCGTAAACGCTCCGTACGGGAACCGCAGCCGCTCCGGCAGGACTTTTACCGCGCTTTACCGAGCCTCCGGCATCCGGACGGCCCCGCGGCGCGTCCGGGGTCCCCGTCGGGGTCACGTGCGGGCCAGGAGCGGGGCGGGCGCGAGCCCGGGAACGGGGACCGGGTTCGGGGCCTGCGGGTAGCTGCCGAGGAGCAGGGCCCGGGGGGCGTGGCGGCGCAGTTCGGTGAACGCGCCGGAGACCGCCGGGTCGGCGATGTGGCCGTCGCACTCCAGGAAGAAGCAGTAGCGGCCGAGCGCGTCCCCGGTGGGGCGCGAGTTGATGGCCGTGAGGTTGGCGCCGTTGCGGGCGAAGGCCCCGAGGACGCGGTGCAGGGCGCCCACCTGGTCGAGGAGCGGGAGCACCACGGAGGTGCGGTCGTGGCCGGTGGGCCCCGGTGTGACGGCGTCGGCACCCGCGACCCGCACGAAACGGGTCACGGCGTCACGGCGCGCGCCGATGTCGGTGGCGAGGACGTCGAGCCCGTACCGCTCGGCCGTGGCGGGGGCGCAGACGGCGGCCGTCGCCCGATCGGCGTCCCGGGCCACGGCCGAAGCGGCCTTGGAGGTGGAGCCCGCAGGCACGAACTCCGCCCCGGGGAGTTCGCGGGCGAGCCAGTCGCGGCACTGGCTGTGGGCGTGCGGATGGGTGAGGACCCGGCGGACCGTGGCCGGCGTGGCGCCCGGCGGGGCGGCCAGCGCGAAGGTCACGCGGAGCAGTGCCTCGCCGGTGATCAGCAGCGGTCCGCCGCGGACCAGCCCGTCGACCGTGGTGGGGACGACGCCCTCCACGGAGTTCTCCAGCGGCACCACCGCCGCGCCCGCGGCGCCGGAGCGGACCGCCGCGAGGGCCGCGGGCACGGAGGCGGCGGCCGTGAGCTCCTCGCCCGGTCCGACGAGGGTCCGCGCGGCGAGTTCCGTGAACGATCCGACGGGGCCCAGATAGGCGACCTGCATCAGAGACTCCCTTTCTCGGAGGGATCGGTGGCAGCGGAGGAAGCAGAAGAGGAAGAAGAAGGGGAAGAAGGGGACGGGGCGGAGGAAGCGGGGGTGCTCCCGCGCTCGCCGGTCGAGGCGAGGGTCACCGCGGCGAGCAGCAGGCCCGCCGACGCGGCCGTGACCCAGCCCTGCGCCGCGCCCGTGTGCAGGACGGCGCCCAGCAGCACCGAGCTCGCCACCTGCCCGGCGATCATGCCGAGGCCCGCGGCCAGGACCCCGATGCGGCGGACGGCCAGGACCGAGCCGAGGACGACGATCACGCCGAGCGTGCCGCCGGTGTAGTCGAGCGGGTTGTCCGGCCAGTCGGCGGGCGCGCCGTGTGCGGCCAGGTCGGCCGCGAGGGCGAGCAGCAGGATCACCGCGCCGGTGAGGAAGCTGAGGATCACCGAGGGGTAGGCGTTGCCCGCGACCTCGTCGGTGCGCCCGTTGGCGGCCATCTGCAGCGACAGGCCCACCCCGGCGAGGAACGGCACGGCCGCCAGCCAGACCGTGCCCCGGTCGCCCGGCTCCAGGACGACCGGGGCGACGACGGCCACCACCGTGAGGGCGGCGCCGAGCCCGCGGCGCACGGAGACGCTCAGCGCGCCGCCGGGGCCGAGCCCGTAGTGGTCGACGAGCAGTCCGGCGAGCGTCTGGCCGGACACCAGGGCCAGGGCGTACAGCGCGGGCCCGAGGTCGGCGGCGACGGCGGCCTGGGTCAGCACCATGCAGCCGCCGGCCACGCCGCCCATGAGGTGCCAGGGCCGCAGCCTCCGGTCGCGCAGGGCGGGGCGGATCCGGCGGAACGCGGGCCGCAGGCCGGGCAGCAGCGGCGCGACGCACACCATGACGAGCAGGCTGAGCACGTCGGAGAAGGCGGCGGCGGGCACGGGTCTGATGCCGGTGCCGAGGCGCCCGTTGACGACGGACTCCAGGGTCAGCGCCGCGCCGGTGCCGAGGGCCGCGAGGAGGGGCAGCGGGCGCGGCCGGGCGCGCGCGGGCCGGGGAACGGGGCCGGTCGCCGCCAGGGGCGGGCGTATGCCGGTCGTGTCGGCGGGTGCGGGTGGGGTGGGCATGGGTCCTCCGTCCGGACGCTCACGAGAGGGGCAGCCGTGCGATGCGCTCCAGGGCGCGCTGGACGTCGTCGCGGCCGAGGTCGCGGTGGGTCGTCAGGCGGACGCGGCCGCCGACGGGCACGGTCAGGACGCCGGCGCGGGTGAGCGCGTCGACGGTGGCGGTGACGTCGGGGACGCGGGCCAGGACGATGTTGGTCCGCGGCTCCGTGACGTCCCAGCCGAGCGCGGCGAGGCCGTCGGCGAGGAGCCGGGCGTGCTCGTGGTCGTCGGCGAGCCGGTCGATCCCGTCGAGGGCGACGAGCCCGGCGGCGCCGAGCACACCGCCCTGGCGGACGCCGCCGCCGAGCATCTTGCGCACCCGCCGGGCCTCCGCGACGAACGCGGCACTGCCGCCGACGACCGAGCCGACGGGCGCGCCGAGGCCCTTGCTGAGGCATGCCTGGACGGTGTCGGCGCCGCGGGTCAGCTCGGCCGGTTCGACGCCGAGGGCGACGGCGGCGTGCCAGATCCGGGCCCCGTCGAGGTGTACGGCGAGCCCGAGCCCGTGCGCGGTGTCCGTCAGCTCCGTGTGCGCCTCGGGCGGTACGACGGTGCCGCCCGCCGCGTTGTGGGTGTTCTCCAGGCAGAGCAGCGTGGTCCGCAGCGCGAAGTACGGGCCGGCCTCGCCCGCGACCGCCCGGACGTCGTCGGCGGCCACGGCGCCGGGCAGGTCCGGCCGCCAGCGCAGGGCGTGCGCCATGCCGCCGGCCAGCCAGCTGGCGGTGCCGACCTCGCTCTCCAGGACGTGCGCGCGCTCGGGGGCGAGGAAGCGGTCGCCGGGCCGCAGGTGCAGGAAGAGCGCGATGAGGTTGCCCATGGAGCCGCTGGGCACCCACAGCGTCGCCTCGACCCCGAGCAGCTCGGCGGCCTTCTCCTCCAGGGCGCGCAGCGTGGGGTCGCCGTCCAGGACGTCGTCGCCGACCTCGGCGGCCGCCATGGCGGCGCGCATCCGGGCGTCGGGCCGGGTGACGGTGTCGGAGCGGAAGTCGAGGACGCCGGACCCGATCGCGCCGGAGCCGGTCACGCCGAGGCCCCTTCGGTCCCCGCCGGCGCGGCGAGCAGTTCGCGCAGCGCGTCCGCGATGAAGGCGGCCGCCTTCGGCTCGCCGCCCCCGCCCGCCAGATGCCCCCAGATGCCCGGGATCTCCCGCACCTCGCCGTTCGGGACGAAGGAGACGGACCACTCCTCGTCGGCCGGCGGGAAGTAGAGGTCGGTCTCCGAGGGCAGCGCGAGCAGCCGGGCCCGCACCGTGCCGAGGGCGCGCGCGGTGTCGCCGTCGAAGCCGGGGGTGGTGCCGACGTCGGCGCGCTGCCAGGTGTCGAGCATGGCGAGCAGGTCGTTGGCGTCGGCGTGGTGGAAGTTCATCTCCCAGAAGTGGGCGAGGAAGTCCTCCAGGGACGCGGCGCCGAGTTCGCGGTAGGCGTGGGTCCGGTAGAACGCCTGGGAGAAGCCCCAGCCGGCGTAGACCCGGGCGAAGGCACGCAGTCCGGCGCGCGGCGGGCGCTCGTACCAGCCGTCCCGCCAGTCCTGGTCGGTGGTGAGCGCGGCCCGTACGCCCTCCAGGAAGACCTGGTTGTGCGGGGAGGTGCGGGCCGCGCCGCAGTAGGGCGCCGCCCGCTCGACCATCGCGGGGTGGCTGACGGCCCACTGGTAGGTCTGCAGTGCGCCCATGGAGCAGCCGGTGACCAGCGCGAGCCGTTCGACGCCGAGGCCCTCGGTGACGAGCCGGTGCTGTGCGGCCACGTTGTCGCGGACGCTGACGGCGGGGAAGCGGGCCCGGTCGTAGGGCGGCGGGGTGTTGGAGGGCGAGGAGGACAGGCCGTTGCCGAAGAGGTTGGGCACGATGACGAAGTACGTGTCGGTGTCCAGGGCCCGGCCGGGGCCGATGAGCCACTCGTTGGCCTCGTGGGTGCCGGCGAACCAGGTGGGGAACAGCACGGCGTTGGACCGGTCCGCGTTCAGCGTGCCGTAGGTGCGGTAGGCGAGCCGCGCGGGGCGCAGCGTGGCGCCGCTCTCCAGGACGAAGTCCTCGATCTCGTACACGTCGTGGGTCATGGTCGGTCTTCTTCTCCTAGCGGGGTACCGGGGTACGGGGGTACGGGGTCAGCGGACGCAGCCGGTGGCGAGCCGCGCGAGGGCGGCCGGGTCCCCGGCGGCGCCGTCCGGCAGCCGGCCCAGGCGGCGCTGCACGAGGAGGGAGCAGAGCAGGTCGAGGAGGAGCCGGGTGCGGACGCCGGCGGGTACGGGCTCGGACACGCGTCCGGACACGTGCCCGGGTACTCCCTCGTCGGCGGCGCTCTCGCCGGCGGCGAGTCCGACGAGGTCGGCGACCCGCGCTTCGAGGCGCCGGCGGCGGGCGAGCGCGCCCGGGGCCTCCTCCCGGCCGTCGCGGATGCTCAGGAGCAGTTCGAGACGCGCCCGCCCGTCGGCCGGCAGTTCGAGCGCCGTCCGCACGAAGTGGGCGAGGCGGTCCGTGCCCCGGTGGGCGGCGCGGGGCGCGGCCACCGCGTCGAGCACGGGCGCGAAGTGCGCGGCGGCCTCGTCGAGGGCCTGGACGTACAGCTCCGCCTTGCCCAGGACGTGGTGGTAGATGGACGACTTGGAGATGCTGAGGCGGGCGGCGAGGTGCTCCATGCTGGTGCCCTCGTAGCCGCGCTCGACGAACGCCTGCACGGCGCAGTCGAGCAGCGTCGCCCGGCTGCGCGGAAGCCGGCCCGGGCGGCGGGGGCGGGCCGGGGCGGCGGCGGTCACCGTATCCGCCAGGCGGAGCCCGCGGCGTCGGCTCCCGCGGGGTCGGTGCCGCGCCGGTCCCGGACCCGGTCGAGCTTGCCCGTCGAGCGCTCCAGGCTGCCGGGCTCGCAGACCTCGACGGCCATGCCGAGCCCGGTGATCTCGCGCAGCGCGCGCACCAGCGCCCGGCCCGCCTGGTCGCGTTCTTGCTCGCCGGTGGCGGCGGAGTGGGCCTCGGCCCGTACGGTGACGCGATCGAGGCGTCCCTCGCGGGTGAGTTCGACGCGGAAGTGCGGGGCCAGGCCGTCGGTGCGCAGCACCGCCTCCTCCACCTGGGACGGGAAGAGGTTGACTCCGCGCACGACGAGCATGTCGTCGCTGCGCCCGCGGAACCGTTCCAGGCGCCGGAAGGTGCCGAAGGCGGTGCCCGGCAGCAGCCGGGTGAGGTCGCGGGTGCGGTAGCGGATGAGGGGCATGGCCTCCTTGGTGAGGGAGGTCAGGACGAGTTCGCCGGGGCTGCCGTCCGGCTGCGCGGCGAGGCTCGCCGGGTCGACGACCTCGGGCAGGAAGTGGTCCTCCCAGACGTGCACGCCGTCCTTGGTGTGCACGCTCTCGCCGGCGACGCCGGGGCCGAGCGCCTCCGACAGGCCGTAGATGTCGAGCGCGTCGATGCCGGCCCGCTCCTCGATCTCGGCGCGCATGGACTCGGTCCACGGCTCGGCGCCGAGGAGGCCGACGCGCAGCGAGGTGGAGCGAGGGTCGATGCCCTGCCGCTCGCACTCGTCGAGCAGCGTGAGCAGATAGGAGGGGGTGGCCATGATCACCGTGGGGCGCAGGTCGCGGATGAGGCCGACCTGGCGGCCGGTCATCGCGACGGACGCCGGGACGACCGTGCAGCCGAGGCGTTCGGCTCCGTAGTGGGCGCCGAGGCCGCCGGTGAACAGGCCGTAGCCGTAGGCGATGTGGACCCGGTCGCCGGGGCGGACGCCGGCCGCACGCAGGCACCGGGCCACCAGGTCGGACCAGCGGTCCACGTCGCCGTCGGTGTAGGGGACGATCGTGGGCTGTCCGGTGGTGCCGCTGGAGGCGTGGATGCGGCTGATCCGTTCGTCGGGGACCGCGCAGAGGCCGAGCGGGTAGTGGGCGCGCAGGTCGGCCTTGGTGGTGAAGGGGAAGCGGGCGAGGTCGGCGAGGGTGCGGCAGTCGTCGGGGGTGACCCCGGCCGCGTCGAAGGACTTGCGGTAGAAGGGCACGTGGTCGTAGGCGTGGCGCAGGGTCCGGCGCAGCCGGCGCAGCTGGAGGGCGGCGAGCTCGTCGGCCGCGAGCTCGGGGACGAGGCCCGCCCGGTCGGCGGACGAGGCCGGGGAGAGGGTCATGGGGGCTCCGTTCTCCGCACGCGGCGGCACGGGGGGTGGCGGGCTGGAGGTGCGTGCTGGGTGGGGGTGCGTGCTGGGTGGGGGTGCGTGCTGGGTGGGGGTGCGGCTGTCAGTGGTCGGCGAGGGCGAGGGCGGGGTGCTCCGCGAGGTCGGCGACATGGCGGAGGAAGCCGCCGGCGGTCTCGCCGTCGCAGACCCGGTGGTCGAAAACGAGGGCGAACTGGCAGATCTGCCGTACCGTCAGCTCGCCGTCGACGACCCAGGGCCGGGCCAGGATCCGGCCGACGCCGAGGATCCCGGCCTCGGGCGGGTTGAGCAGGGGTGAGCTGCCGTCGACGCCGAATCCGCCGTAGTTGTTCAACGTGAAGGTCGAGCCGGTGAGTTCGGCCGGCGGCAGCTCGCCGGACCGGGCGGCCGCCACCAGCCGGGTGATCTCGCGCTGGGTCTCCGTGGCGGTCAGCCGGCCGGCCCCGCGGACCACGGGGACGAGCAGTCCGCGGGGTGTCTGGGCGGCGATGCCGAGGTCGACGTCGGCGTAGCGCACGATCTCGTCGCCGTGGACGGAGGCGTTGAGGCCGGGGAAGCGCCGCAGGCCCGAGACGGTGATCCGGGCGAGCAGGGCGAGCAGCCCGGGGGCGTCGGCGGCGCGGGCGCGCAGGGTGTCGCGGAGCCGTACGAGCTCGGTGACGTCCGCGTCGACCCACACCGTGGCGGTGGGGACGGCGGCGGAGCGGGTGAGCCGCTCGGCGATGGTCCGGCGGATTCCGGTGAGGGGGACGCGGGAGGCCACGGCGGGGCCGCCGGACACGGTCGTGGCGGTGTCGGAGGCGGCCGTGGAGACGGAGGCGGTGCCGGTGCCGGCGGGTGGGGCGGCGGACTCGACGTCCCTGCGGGTGATGAGTCCGCCGGGCCCGGTGCCACGGAGGGCGCGCAGGTCCAGGCCGCGGTCGGCGGCGAGCCGGCGCACGACCGGCGAGAGCACGGCGGGCACGGCCGGGGCGGCCGGGTGGGCGACGGCGGTACGGGCCGGGGCGCGGCTCCCGACGGCCTGCCGCGGGGCGTGCGCGGGCTTCGCGCGCCGGCGCCGGCGGCCCTTCGTACCGGCGTCGGGCGCGGTCCCGTAGCCGACCAGCACGTTGCCGGAGCCCTGCCCGGCCGGCGCGCCGGCGGTGTCGCCGACGGTGAGGAGCGGCGCGTCGACGGCGACGGTGCCGCCCTCGGGGGCGTGCAGGGTGACGACGACACCGGCGTACGGGGAGGGCACCTCGACGACGGACTTGGCGGTCTCCACCTCGACGAGCGGCTGGTCGACGGCGACGGTGTCGCCGACGGCGACCAGCCAGCGGACGATCTCCGCGTCGACCAGCCCCTCCCCCAGGTCGGGCAGCCGGAACTCGCGCGCGCTCACGCCTCGTCCTCCCACTGCAGCGAGTCGACGGCGTCGAGGATCCGGTCGACGTCGGGAAGATGATGGCGCTCCAACTTCGGCGGCGGGTACGGGATGTGAAGTCCCGTCACCCGTCGCACGGGGGCGTGCAGATGGTGGAAGCAGCGTTCGGTGACGCGGGCGGCGAGCTCGGCGGCGATCGACGCGAAGCCGGACGCCTCGGCCACCACGACGGCCCGGCCGGTGCGCCGGACGCTCTCCACGACCGTCTCCTCGTCGAGCGGCGCCACGCTGCGCAGGTCCACGACTTCGAGCTCGCGGCCCTCGTCGGCGGCGGTCTCGGCGGCTTCGAGGGCGACCGGCACGGCGGGCCCGTAGGCGATCAGGGTGGCGTCGGTGCCCTGCCTGCGCACGGCGGCCTTTCCGAGGGGTTCGGTACGGGCCGGCAGGGCGGCGTCCTGGCGCGACCAGTACAGCCGCTTGGGCTCCAGGAAGACCACCGGGTCGGGGTGGTCGACGGCGTCCCGGAGCAGGCTGTAGGCGTCGGCGACGGTGGCGGGGGCGACGACGGTGAGCCCGGCGGTGTGCGCGTAGTAGCTCTCGGAGGAGTCGCTGTGGTGCTCGACGCCGCCGATGCCGCCCCCGTACGGGACCCGGATGACCATGGGGAGCGGCAGCCGGCCGCGGGTGCGGTTGCGCATCTTGGCGACATGGCCGACGACCTGCTCGAAGGCGGGCAGCGCGAAGGCGTCGAACTGCATCTCCACCACCGGTCGGAAGCCGTTCATCGCCATCCCGACGGCCATGCCGACGATGGCGGACTCGGCGAGCGGGGTGTCGAAGCAGCGTTCGGCGCCGAAGGCGGACTGCAGGCCGTCGGTGATGCGGAAGACGCCGCCGAGCCGGCCCACGTCCTCGCCGAACACGACGACCGAGTCGTCCGAGGCCATGGCGTGGACGAGGGCGCGGTTGAGGGCCTCGGCCATGGAGGTGGGGCGCAGGGCCGGTACGGCGGTGGGGGCGGCCGGCGCGGGCGGCCCGGTCGGTATCGCGGGGCGGGCGCCGGTCTCGGTCACAAGGGTCATGGAGTGTCGTCCTCGTCAAGGAGTTCGCGCCGCACCAGGGCGAGGTCGCGGGCGAGTTGGGCGGAGTCGTCGGCCGTCACCTGGCTGAGCAGCGCCTCGGGGGACGGCGGGCCGGAGCGGACGAGGCCGGTGCGCAGCGCCGCCGCGCGTTCCTCGGCCGCGTCGGCGGCGGCCCGGATGCCGGCTTCGTCGAGCAGTCCGCGGGCGGTGAGGTAGGTCTCCAGGCGGCTGATCGGGTCGCGGCGCCGCCACCGGGCGACCTCGTCGGCCTCGCGGTAGCGGCCGGCGTCGTCGGCGTTGGAGTGGGGCTCGATGCGGTAGGTGTGCGCCTCGACGAGCATGGGGCCGGCGCCGGCGCGGGCGCGCTCGACGGCGTGGCGCAGGACGCCGAGGACGGCGGCGACGTCGTTGCCGTCGACGCGTTCGCCTGGCATGCCGTAGCCGATGCCCTTGTGGGCGAGGGAGGGCGCGGCCGTCTGGCGGTCGAGCGGCACCGAGATGGCGTAGCCGTTGTTCTGGACGAGGAAGACGACGGGCGCCTTGAAGACGGCGGCGAAGTTCAGCGCCTCGTGGAAGTCGCCCTCGCTGGTGGCCCCGTCGCCGATGAGCACCAGGGCTACGGTGTCCTCGCCGCGCAGCCGGGCGGCGTGGGCGAGGCCGACGGCGTGCGGCGCCTGGGTGGCGAGCGGGGTGCACTGGGGGGCGACGCGGTGGGCGACGGGGTCGTAGCCGCAGTGCCAGTCGCCGCGCATGAGGGTGAGGGTCTCGACGGGGTCGACGCCCCGGGTCATGACCGCCACGCAGTCGCGGTAGGTGGGGAACAGCCAGTCGCGCGGGCCGAGCGCGAGCGCGGCCCCGATCTGGCAGGCCTCCTGACCGGCCGACGAGGGGTAGACGGCGAGTTCGCCCTGCTTGGCCAGGTTGGTGGCCTGCTGGTCGAGGCGCCGGCCGGTGACGAGGGCGCGGTGGGCGGCGAGCAGTTCGGTGTCGTCGGGTACGGGGTAGGGCCGGGGCCCGGGCGGCACGGCCCGGCCGTCGGCGTCGACGAAGGTGACGGGCCGGGCGGACGGGAGCAGCGCGAGCTCGGGATCCCGTACGGCCTCCGGCGCGGCGGCCGGGCTCATGCCGTCGCCTCCTTCTTCAGCCGCGCCACGTTGAGCAGGGCGAGTACGGCCAGGACGGCGCCGGTGACGAAGACCGCCGTGAGGCCGGCGTTGTCGACGATGAGGCCGCCGACGAGCGAGCCGAGGCCGACCGAGACGTTGAAGCCGAGGACGAAGAGCGAGGTGGCCGCCTCGGGCGAGTCGCCGGCGTAGGTGAAGACCACGGTCTGGACGCAGACCGGGATGGCGGTGAAGGACAGGCCCCACAGCACCAGGAGCAGATAGACGCCCGGCTGGAAGCGGCCGACGGCGAGCAGGGCGACCAGGGTCGCGGTGAGCACGGCGATGGCGACGAGCAGGGTGCCGCGCAGGTTGCGGGCCGCGGCGGCCCCGCCCACGAAGTTGCCGGCGACGCCGGCGACTCCGTACACGAGCAGCATGGTGCTGATCATCTTCGGGTCGATGCCGGCCCGCTGCTCCAGATAGGGGGCGAGGTAGGTGTAGGCGGCGAAGTGCCCGGCGACGACCAGGACGGTGATGACGACGGCGGTGAGGATGTTGCCGTTCTTCAGCAGCCGCGGCAGGTCGGCGACGCGGGCGGCGTTGGTGGACGGCAGCTTGGGCAGCAGCACGGCGGCGGCGACCAGGAAGACGACGCCGAGGCCGGCGATGGCGTGGAACACGGTGCGCCAGTCGGTGTGTTCGCCGATGAACGTGCCGAGCGGCACGCCGATGACGGAGGCGACGGAGATGCCGCCGAAGACCACGGAGGTGGCGCGGACGGCGTCCTTGGGCGCGACCAGGCGCAGCGCGATGCTGGCGGCGATGGACCACATCAGGCCGTGGGCGAAGCCGAGCACCACGCGGGCCGTCATCAGGACCGCGAAGTTCGGCGCGAGCGCGGTGAGTTCGTTGCCCGCGATGAGCACGAGGGCGAGCACCAGCATGAGCAGCCGGCGGTCGACGGTGCGGGTGAAGCTGGTCATGAACGGGGCGGCGAGGCCCGCGATGCCGCCGAAGAGCGTGACGGCGAGGCCGGTGGTGCCGGTGGAGACGTCGAGGTCGGGGCCGATGGCGGTGAGCAGGCCGATCGGGACCATCTCGGTCGTGGTGAACGCGAAGACGGCCAGGGAGAGGGAGACGGTGGCCAGCCAGTAGCGCGCCGGGGTGCGTCCGGCGGGGGCGGCCGCGGCTCCGGCGGGCTCGGTGGCGGCCGTGGACCGGTGGTCGGTCGAGTGGGTCATGCGTGGTCCTCGGGGGTGGTGTGGGGGACGTACGGGTCGGGGGTGGCCTGGGGGGCGTACGGGTCGGGGGTGGCGTCGGTGTCGGCGGGGCCGGTGTCGAGCGTGTCCAGGGCGTCGAGCGCGGCCTGGAAGGGGGCGAGCGGGGGCAGGAAGAGCCCGGCGCCGATGTGTCCGCCGTCGCGGTGCGAGGCGCCCATGTGGATCACGGGCGGGATGCCGGTGTCGGCGACCAGGCGGGCGTCGATGCCGGTGGGCGTGCCGCGGAAGCGGAGGAACGGGATGCGGTAGACCGGGTGTTCGGCGAGCGTGATCCGGTACATCCGGTGGGTCTGCTCGACCATGCCCTCGGGCGAGCCGGCCGAGTAGTCCTGCATGGGCATGGCGGCCGCCGCGGCCATCCCGCCGAGGCCGATGGTCTCGGTGATGGTGGACTCGCCGCCCATGAACGCCAGGTCGTCCGGCGTGAAGCCGTCGAAGAGCTTGATGGGCAGGCTCGTGATGGGCGGCAGCGGGTGCCGGAACCACCGGTCGCCGGTGCCGGAGAGCCGCAGCGCGAACTCCTTGCCGCTGACGGTCATCGCGGTGACGACGCTGCTGCCGGCGATGCCGGAGGCGGCGTCCGCGGCGGCCTTGCCGGCGGCCATCGACAGGTGCAGGAAGAAGTACTCGGACTCGGTGAGGAAGACCGACAGGTCGAGCGCCCGCCGGTCGTCGACGAGGTCCCGCGCGGCGAGCAGCGCCTCCTGGATCCGGGCCCGGAAGATCAGCGAGGCCGCGATGTTGCGGCTGTGCAGGTCGTCGCCCATGTTGAGGGCGCGCCGGATGATGGGCTGGAGCGGGATCCCGCCGACCGAGCGGACGGCCTCGGCGAGGGTGGGTGCGATGACGTCCCGTACGTACGCCATCTGCTTGAGGACGGCGTCGTTGCTGACGCCGAAGGTGAGCGACTCCCGGGCGATGCCCTCGTTCATCCGGCAGTGCCCGGTGGTGCCGTTGGCCCGGTCCTCGACGACCAGGACCGGCATGGAGGCCGAGCAGACGCCGCTGACCGAGCCCACCGCGCCGTGGTCGTGGCAGGGCTCGACGCGGATGTCGCCGGAGGCGAGGCGGGCGTCGGCCTCCTCGGGGGTGGCGGCGAGCCCCTCGAAGAGGACGGCGCCGATGATGGCGGTGCGCTGCCCGCCCTCGTAGGAGGCCCAGTCCATCGGGGCGCCGGAGGTGAGGATGGTGCGCGGGGTCATGCCGGGCAGGACCTCGCCCGCGGGACGGACGTCCACCAGGACCGGCTCGGAGGCGACGATCCGGCGGACGGCCTCCGCGTTGGCGCGCTGCCGCCGCTCGGTCCGGCCGGGGCCGGCGACGGCGTCCGTGGTGGGCGTCATGGGGTGCTCCTGTTCGGCTGGGTGCGGACACGGACGGTCTTGGCGAAGCGTTCGGCGACGGCGTGGATGTCCTCGCCCTCGGGGGCGTCCACGACGATCGACACGGCGCGGCCGCCGGAGTCGGTGAGGTCGCCGAGCGGGTCGCCGGGCTCCCGGGTGACGATCACGGCGCAGAGCCGGGGCGGGGCGTCGGGCGTGGTGGGGACGAACTCGGGCCAGGCGCCGTCCCGGGTGATCCAGGAGGCGGCGGTCTCGTCGCAGGTCACGTCGGCGAGTACGCCGTGCGGGTGGTCGAGGTAGAGCTGCCGGGCGCGGCGGCGGGCGGGCGCGACCAGCGGCCGCTCCCCGAGGGCCAGGTCGAGGAGCGCGGGCTCCAGGGGGCGGCCGGAGGCGAGGTGCCAGAGCTTGGTGATGGCGTCGCCGGGCGGGCGGACGGCGATCTCCATCAGGACGACGCCGTCGGGGCCGAGCCGGAACTCGGCGTGGCTCATCCCGGTCCCGAAGCCGATGGCGTCCAGGAGCCGGGCGTTGGCCGCCAGGAGCCTGGCCTCGTCGGCGGCGCCGAGCGCCGGGGCGGGCGAGGTGTGGCCGGTCTCGGTGAACCAGCGGGTGGCGCACTCGTTGGTGTCCTTGGCGGTGACGCCCGCCCAGACGGTCTCGCCGGCGTGGACGAGGGCCTCGACGGAGTACTCGGCGCCGCGGGCCCGCTCCTCCAGGAGCAGCGTCTCGTGATCGGGGTAGTGGGCGAGTTCGGCGCGGAGTTCGGCGAGGGTGTCGACGGCCCGTACGCCGGAGCTGGACATCCGGCCGGCGGGCTTGAGCACGGCGGGCAGCGGTACGTCACCGAGCAGGCGCCCGAGGGCTTCCGCGGCCCCGCCGTCGTCGTCGTTCTCGCGGGCGGCCACCCGGGCCTCGGCGCCCACCAGGGCCCAGCGTGGGGCGAGGGCGGGCGCGGCGAGCCGCTGGAGCACCTTGTTGCGGGAGACGCGGGCGGCGTGGGCGCCGGGGCCGGGCAGCCCCAGCGCCTCGGCGAGCGTGCCGGCGGGTTCGGCGAACACCTCGCCGCAGTTGAGCAGGGCCTTCACGTCGTAGGCGCGCAGCAGTCCGTGGACGGCGCCGACGAGGGTGTCGAGGGTGCAGTCGGGGACATGGACGACCTCGGTGGCCCGGGACAGCGGGTGCGCCGGGTCGGCGCGGTGCGCGGCGAGCCGGTCGGCCGGGGTCTCCGGGCCGACGACGGCGAGGACGGCGAGGCCGCGCCGCTCGGCGTCGGTGAGCAGCTGGAGGTGGCGGCAGATCACCACGAGGTCGGTGATGAGGAGCAGGGCGGGGGGCCGACAGGGCGGCTGCGTGTTCTCGCTCACCGGGTCACCGTCCGTTCCCGTTCCGCGGGCCGGGCACCGCCGGCACGGAACGCTCGGTGACGGTGCGGCCCTCGCGGATCCGCAGCACGGCGTGCGGCTGCATGCCGTCGAGGAAGAGCTGGAGGGTGCGCTCCTCGCTCCAGCCGGCGAGCCGGTACTCGTTGGCGTCGATGTGGACGAGGGCGTACGGCTGGCCGGTGGCCCGGTCGCCCTGGTGGAGGACGAGCTGGGTGCCGTCGTCGCGGACGGTGACCTCGGTCCAGGGCTGGTCATCGTCGAGGGTGCCGTCCTCCTCCCACAGCGGGAAGCTCGCCGGGATCTCGAACGAGCACTCCAGGCGGGCGCGTTCCTCGGCGCGCTGGCCGCAGCTGGGGCGGTTGTAGAGGACCTCGCCGGAGTCGAAGTACTCCTGCCACCCGGCGGGGAAGACGCGGGCCAGGCCGGGCGTGACGAGCGCGTCGATCACGAGGTGGACGCGCGGCTCCGGGCCGGTGTTCTCGACGTGGTGGACCCGGCTGAAGTCGCCGAACCAGAACTCGCCGGGCTGCCAGCGGTGCGTGACGCCGTCGAGGACGAGCAGCGCCTTCGGGTTGGTGGTGACGGGGACGTGCAGCCGGGCGACGCCCCAGCGCGGGCCGTACTTGGGGTCGGTGTGGTCGATGCCGACGGTGTCGGTGCCGAGTGCCATGAAGCGGACGGCGTGCAGCGGCGCCGGGATGGAGTCGAGCACCTCGCGGACGTACGGCATGCCGTCGAGCCACTCGGTGGGCGCGAAGTCCCGCGGGCCGGGGCCGCCGGGGTCGGTGCGGGTGCCGTCGCCGCCGGGGCTGCGCAGCGCGAGGCAGCGCCAGTCGACGTCGGTGGCGGCGCCGACCCCGGACTCGGAGTAGACGCGCTGCTTCTCCCAGGTGCGGGTGCGGGCGGCGTCGAGTTCGGCGAGGAGGCGCTCGGGATCGTAGCTCGCGGCGAGCCGGGCGGCCTCGGCGGGCATGGCCGTGCCGCGGGCCGGGGCGGCGAGGTCGGGGGCGCTGGTCATGGCGGATCCTTTCGGTAGAGGGGCCGGCGGGCAGTTCGGCCGATGGCGGGCGGTCAGCGGATGGCGAGTCAGTGGCCGGCGGGTCAGCGGCCGGCGGGTCAGCGGCCGGCGGTGCGCAGGGAGGCCGCGGGGGCCGGGGCCGCCTGGGTGTCGGTGTGCTGCTGGTGCCAGCGCTCGAGCATGTAGAGCGTCCACAGGGCGTAGGTGTGCTCGGGGCGGAAGGCGGTGACGAAGGCGCGCAGCGCGTCCGGGGCGAAATAGCCGCGATCCAGGGAGGCTTCGGACAGCAGCGTGGTCTGGATGTCGGGGCGCAGCGCGGTGCCGAGCCAGCTCTCCAGCGGGACGGCCAGCTCCTGCTTGGGGCGGTGGATCACCGAGTCCGGTACGTAGCGGGCGGCGACCTGCTTGAGCAGGAGCTTCTCGTTGCCGTCGACGAGTTTGGCGGACGCCGGTATGCGGGTGACGTAGTCGATGAGCCGGTGGTCGAGGAGCGGGCTGCGCGGCTCGACGGAGTGGGCCATGGCCATCCGGTCGATCTTGACGAGCTGTGCGTCGGGCAGCCAGAAGCCGCAGTCGACCTCCATGACGCGGTCGAGGTCGGGCCGGTGCGCGGCGGTGCGGGCGAAGCGGTCGCGCAGGTGGTTGACGGGGTACTCGGGAAGCCGCGCGGTGAAGGCGGGGTCGTACAGCCGGTGCTTGAGTCCGCCGCGCACGCCGTCGACGAGAACGGCCTGGTAGCGGTCGGCGATGGAGCCGTCGCCCGCGGCCAGCGCCTCGGTGTCGACCCTCGCGGCCGACGCCGGGTCGAGGTGCGGCAGTTGCTGGAAGGTGCGGTAGCGCCGGTAGCCGGCGAAGATCTCGTCGGAGCCGTCGCCGGTGAGGACGACCGTGACGTGCTCGCGGGCCAGCCGGTACATGCAGTCGGCGGCGATCGCGGACGGGAAGGCGTACGGCTCGCCCATGTGCGCGAGGATCCGGTCGACGGACCTGCGGGCGTCCGCGACGCCGATGCGGTACGTGTGGTGCTCGGTGCCGCAGTGGTCGGCGACCAGCCGGGCGTACGCGGACTCGTCGAAGGCGTCGTGCTCGAAGCCGACGGAGAAGGTGTGCAGCCGGCGGCCCAGCCGGCGGGAGGCGACGGCGACGACGAGGCTGGAGTCGAGGCCGCCGCTGAGCATGGCGCCCAGCGGCACCTCCGACTCCAGGCGGTCGGCGACGGCCCGCTGGATCAGCGCGTCGACGGTGTCGGCGGCGCGGCGCGGGTCGGCGGCCTCGGCCGGGTCGGCGGTGAACTCGAAGCGCCAGTAGCGGCGGTGCTTCTCTGGCCGGCCGGCCTCGAAGTCGAGGACGGTGCCGGGCTCGACCTTGCGCACGTCCCGGTAGATGGTGTGCGGGGCGGGCACGACCCGGTAGGAGAGGTACTGGTCGACGGCGAGCGGGTCGATCGCCCGGTCGATGCCCGGGTGGCGCATCAGCGCGTTGAGCTCGGACGCGAACACCACGGTGCCGTCCGCGAGCCGGCTGTAGAACAGCGGCTTCTTGCCGACCCGGTCGGTGACGAGCAGCAGCCGGCCGGTACGGGTGTCGTGCACGGCGATCGAGTACATGCCGTGCAGCCGGTCGACGAAGTCCTCGCCGAGCACCTCGTACAGCGCGGGCAGGATGTGCGCGTCGCTGCCGCCGCGCACCGGGCGGCCCCGGTCGGCGAGGAAGCGGCGCAGCGCCCGGTGGTTGTAGATCTCGCCGTTGAGGACGACGACGATGCCGCGGTCCTCGCTGTACGCGGGCTGGGAGCCGTCGGCGAGGCCGATGACCTTGAGCCGGCACATGCCGAGCGCGGCCCGTTCGTCGTGGTGGTAGCCCTCCTCGTCGGGGCCGCGGTGCGCCATGGCGGCGCAGGCGGCGGCCGGGAAGCCGCCGAGGGGTTCGCTCGTGCCGAAGGAGACGGTTCCGGCGATGCCGCACACGGCTCAGCCCTCCTTCACGTCGAAGCGGCGCTTCGCGTGGTCGGTCCGGATGCCGTCGGCGGGCACGGCGACGACCTCGATCTCGCCGACCAGGCCGGAGTCGATCATCTGCGCGACGTCCGGCGCCGCCTCTCGCAACAGGCGTCGCACGGCGCTGAGTTCGCGGTCGGTGACGCGGTCCGTGACGACCCGGATGCGCAGCCCGTCGTCGTCGGCGACCTCGAAGGGCCGGCGCGGGAACACCTCGGCCATGGCGGCGCAGACGTCGTGGTTGCTGATCCGCTCGCCGTGCTTGAAGTCGCCGCCGAGCCGGCCGTCGATGCGCCGGAAGGCGTGGACGGTGCGGCCGTCGAGGGTGATCTCCTGCAGTCCGGTGATCACGTCGCCGGTGACGTAGCGCAGGGCGGGGAAGTAGGCGCGGGTGAAGGAGGTGAGGAGCAGGGCGCCGCTGCCGCCGCCCGCGGCCGGGCCGCCCGCGCCGGCGTCCGCGTACAGCTCGTGGGGCGGCACGACCTCCGGGAGGATGTGGTCGTGGAAGTGGTAGAGGCCGGTGCGCGCGTCGTGGTGGGCGATGGCGCCGATCTCGATGCTGCCGAAGATGTCGAGCACCTCGCCGAAGCCGATGCCGAAGTGGCGGGCGACCTGCCGGCGCCAGTTCTCGGGGGCGAGGTCGCCGACCACGATGATCCGGCGGGGCGCGATGGCGAGTTCGGGCGAGCGCATGAGCCGGTCGAGGATCATCGGCATGGTGAAGAGCAGCTCGGGCTGCCATGCGTTGAGCTTCTCGACGTGCTGCTCGATGGGCAGCTGGAAGTCGATGTCGTGGGCGCGGAAGCCCATCTCCTCGAAGATGCGGCGGGCGGAGGCGGCGGCGTGCCCGGTGCCGAGGTCGGCGACGGCGGGCGAGCCGGCCGGGAGGTCGCCGGCGAACTGCTGGAAGAGCGCCTTGCGCTGGGCGGCGTAGGCGTCGTCGTCGGCGGGGCTGTAGAGGATCCGCTTGCGCATTCCGGTGGCGGTGCCGGAGGTGAAGTAGGCGGAGGCGTCGGGGAGATGGGCGTGGTCGGCGGTGTAGTAGTGCTCGCTGAGCAGCTCGGGGCCGAGGATCGGCAGGTCGGCCAGGCGTCCGGAACCGCGGACGCCCCGGGCGTCGAGCAGCCGGCCGTACCAGGGGAAGCGCTCGGCGTGGCGCGCGGCGAGGGCGGCTATGTCGGCGGAGCGGGCGGCGCCCCAGGCCCGGGCGGCGGAGCCGGAGGCTGCGGTGTCGGGCGCGGCGGAGCCGGGCGCGGCGGAGCCGGAGGCTGCGGAGTCGGAGGCTGCGGAGGCGGAGGCTGCGGAGTCGGAGGCTGCGGAGTCGGGTGCGACGGAGTCGGGTGCGGAGGGAGCGGCGGGAAGGGTGGTCACGACGGGTTCTCCTGGTCGGGGGTGGTGGGCGCGGGGGCGCGGCTCGGCGGCGTGGCTAGCCCCAGCGCTCGGTCTCGCCGAAGAAGTCCGGTACGGCGACGGCCAGTCCGCGTGCGACGGCGGCGCGGTAGACGCTCAGGCCGACCGCCAGGTCGAGGACGCCGAGGCCGAACGGGGAGAAGACGCGGGGCCGGCCGGTCGCGGGCTTGACCTCGCCGCGCAGCACCTGGGCGAGGGTGCCGTCGACGAAGTCCCGGTGGCCGTACGCCTGTTCCGCGAGGTGCGGGGAGGTGCCGGCGGTCATGCAGTGGTCGATGTCGTCGAGGATGTTCTGGGACTCGGCGACGATCTCCGGGGCGAGGTCGCGCAGCGAGACGTGCAGGACGGTCTGTCCGGCGGTGAAGGTGCCGGGCCGGGTGACCCAGGGCTCGCCGGCCGTGGTGGCGAAGACGACGACGTCGGCGCCGTCGACGGCCCGCTCGAAGTCGTCCTCGCGCTCGGCCCGGTGGCCGAGGCGCGTCACGTGCCGCTGGAGCGCGTCGGCGTAGCCGGCGACGCGGTCGTGGATGACGTACCGGTCGGCGGTCCAGCCCTGCGCGTCGAAGAACTCGACGATGTTGCGGGCGATGACGCCGGCGCCGACGACGGTGATCTGTCGGGCGTCGCGGCCGCCGTGCAGTTCCTCGGCGCCGAGCACGGCGGAGGCGGCGGTGCGGGCGGCGCTGATCTGGGAGGCTTCGAGGCAGGCGAAGGGGTAGCCGGTCTCGTAGTCGTTGAGGAGCAGCGCGGCGGAGGCGCGGGGCACGTTGTGCCGGATGTTCTGCGGGAAGCTGGCGATCCACTTGAGCCCGGCGACGTCGTGCTCGCCGCCCAGGTAGGCGGGCAGGGCGATGATCCGGGCGTCCGGCTTGTCGGGGAAGCGCAGGAAGTAGCTGTTCGGGTTGACGGAGTCGCCGTCGTGGTGGGTGAGGTAGGCGGCGCGGACGGTCCGGACGATGTCGGCGCGGGAGTCGGCGATGAGGGAACGGATGGCGGTGCCGCCGACGACCTGGAAGTCGAAGGGGCGGGTGGGGGACGTCATGTGATCCTCCGGCAGTCGAGGGAAGGGCGTCAGGCGGGTACGGGGCAGGTGTCGCCACCGTGGATGACGGGGCAGGTGTCGCCGCCGTGGATACGGGAGAGCGTCTCGGGGCCGTAGGTCCGGGCCACCCACTCGTCGTCGTAGACGGTGTGGATGTAGCGGTCGGCGGTGTCGGGCGAGAGGGCCACGACACGGGAGCCGGGCGGGATCAGCGCGGCGGAGCGTTCCACCGCGGCGACCACCGATCCGGTGGAGCCGCCGACGGGCAGGCCCCGTTCGGCCGCGAGGCGGCGGCACATCCGGACGGCGTCCGCCTCGGGGACGAGCACGACCTCGTCGACGGCCTCCGGCCGGCACAGCTCGGGGCGGCGGCTGGTGCCGAGGCCGGGGATGTGGCGGGGACCCGGCGGGTGCCCGAAGGTGACGGATCCGGCCGTGTCGACGGCGACGATCTTGGTGCTGGGCGAGAAGGCCCGGAAGTGCCGGATGCAGCCCATCAGGGTGCCAGTGGTGCCGGCGCCGACGAACAGCTGGTCGACCCGGCCGATGTGGCGCAGGATCGAGGTCGCCGTGGAGCGGGCGTGTGCGTCCGGGTTGGACGGGTTGGCGTACTGGTTGAGCCAGATCAGCTTCGGGTCCGCGGCCAGTTCCTGCTGGATGCGGGCGATCCGGGTGCCGAGGAAGCCGCCGTTGGCGTCGCGCCGGTCGACCTGGATGACGTCGGCGCCGAGGGCCCGGATCAGCGCGAGGCTCTGCGGGGAGATGTTGGGGTCGGTGACGCAGGTGAAGCGGTAGCCCTTGCCGGCGGCGACGATGGCCAGGGCGATGCCGAGGCTGCCGGACGAGGATTCGATGATCCGGCCGCCGGCCCAGAGCAGGCCGCGCCGTTCGGCGTCCTCGATCATGCCCACGGCGGACTTCAGTTTGATGGAGCCCGCCGGGTTCCATCCTTCGATCTTGAGGAAGGACTCGCTGCCGGGGACGAGTTCGTCGAGCCTGACGAATATGTCGTCGGTGATGATTTCATGCGCGTGCTGGAAGATCACGGGTTCCCCGTTCCACCGAAGGGCGGCGCCGGCGGGCCGGCGCCTCGTCAGTTGTGCGCGAAGCGGTCAAGGAACAGCGCTTCCGCGAGGGCTGTGGCGGCGATCTCGCCGGGGTTCACGCTCTCGTCGGGCGCGTGGATGCGGGCCTCGGGATCCTCCACGCCGAACAGCAGGATCTCCGCGTCCGGGTGGAGCGCCTGCAGCGTGCTGCACAGTGCGATGGACCCGCCCGCCCCGATGACCAGCGGTTCGCGCCCGTACGCCGCCGCCATCGCCGCGCTCATGGCCCGGTGCGCGGGGCCGTCGGTGCGGCCGCGGAAGGAGGCCCCGGTGGTGATCCGCCTGATGTCGAGCCGGGCACCGAAGGGCACGGCCCGCCGCAGGTGGTCGGCGAGCGCCTCGTGGGCTCGCGCCGGGTCGGTGCCGGGCGGCAGCCGCAGGCTGACCAGCGCGGTCGCGGTGGCCCGCAGCGCGGGAACGGCCTCCTCGGGCCCGGGCCCGTCGACGGCCAGAACCGTCGCCGCGGGCCGCGCCCACAGCCGCTGGGCCGCGCTGCCGGTGCCCATCAGGCGTACGCTGTCGAGGACTCCGGCGTCGGAACGGAGCCGGTCCTCGGCGTAGTCGGCGAGCTGGGCGTCGGTACGAAGGCGGTTCTCCGGGTGGCCGGCGGGGCCCGGCGGCGCCGTGGGCGGCTCCAGGCCTGCGACGGCGCAGTCGCCTTGCTCGTCGTGCAGCGACGCGAGCACGCGCAGCAGCGCCGTCATCGCGTCCGGCACCGGGCCGCCGAACTGCCCCGAGTGCAGATCCCCGCGCAGCGTCGACACGGTCACCTCGGCGACCGCCATCCCGCGCAGCGAGGTCGTCAGCGTCGGCACGCCCGCCTCGAAGTTCCCCGAGTCCGCGACGAGCACGGCATCGGGCGCGAGCAGCTCCGGCCGCTCGGCGAGCAGCCGCTCCAGGCTCCCCCGGCCCCGCTCCTCCGCGCCCTCCACGAGGACGGTGAGCGACACCGGGAGCGGATCGCCCTCGGGCAGCGCCCGTCGCAGCGCGCGCACCGCCGCCAGGTGCATCAGGACGTTGCCCTTGCAGTCCGCGGCACCCCGCCCGTACCAGCGTCCGTCCCGCTCGGTCAGCGTGAACGGCGGCGTGGTCCAGCGGTCGTGGTCGCCCTCGGAAACGACGTCGTAGTGCCCGTACAGCACCACTTCCCGTGCGCCGGGCGGCCCGGGCAGCCGCCCGAGGACGGTGGCCGCGCCGTCGTCCGTCCGCAGCAGCTCGACGTCGAAGCCCTCGGCCCCGAACGCGTCGGCGACCCAGCGCGCGGCCCGCTCGCAGTCGGCGGACGGCTCGGGCCCGTCGCCGGCGACGGAACGTAGCGCCACGAGCTCGGCGAGCTCTTCGCGGACCCGCGGCATGAGGGCGTGCACGGCGTCGGCGCAGCGGGCGGGGTCGAGACGGGTGGCGGCAGGGGCAGGCGCGGTAGGGGCAGGGGTAGAGGCAGCACGCGCGGTGGGGGCCGGGGCGGGTAACTCGCCCTCGCACACCGGCGTTTCCGCCCGCACCATCTCCAGGGCGATCCGCACCGCCTCCTCACCCGCCCGCCGCTGCGCCTGCGCCGTGCCCGCGCCCAGGTGCGGGGTCGGCAGGACGTTCGGCAGGCCGACGAGCGGGGATTCGCGGGGCGGTTCGACGGCGAAGACGTCGAGCGCGGCGGCGGCCACGCGGCCGTCCTTGAGGGCGCGGGCGAGGGCGTCCTCGTCGAGGATGCCGCCGCGGGAGGTGTTGACGAGGTGGAGGCCGGGCCTGACCAGGGCGAGTTCACGCTCGCCGAGCAGGCCCTCGGTCGCGGGGGTGCGGGGCAGATGCACCGTCAGGAGGTCGGCGCGAGCGAGAAGTCGGCTCAGGTCGACCGGCTCGGCGCCCGCGCTCCGGCAGTCGTCGTCGGAGACGTACGGGTCGTGGGCGAGCACGGTCATGTCGAAGGCGCCGAGGCGGCGCGCGACCTGGCGTCCGATGCGGCCGAGGCCGAGGACGCCCACCGTGCGGCCGGCGAGTTCCGTGCCCTGGAAGGCGGCGCGGTCCCACTCGCCCTGGCGGACGTGCTGCGCGGCGTCGGGGATGCGGCGGGCGAGGGCGATCGCGAGGCCCACGGTCAGTTCGGCGACGCTGACGGCGTTGGCGTCGGGCGTGTTGGCGACGGCCACTCCGGCGTCGCGCGCGGCCTCGGTGTCGACGTTGTCGAGTCCGACTCCGGCGCGGACGACGCCTTTGAGCCGCGGCGCGCGGTCGAGGACCTCGCGGTCCACCCGCGTACCGCTGCGCACGATCAGCACGGTCGCGTCGGGGACGGCGGCGAGGAGTTCCTCGCGGTCGCGCCCGTCGGCCCGGCGGACGTCGCACGCGGCGCGCAGGAGGTCCAGCGTGTCGTCCGGCAGCGGGTCGCTCACCACCACCACTGGTCTGGGCATGACGGCATCTCCTCATCAAGGGCGGGACACCCCGAGGTGTGGGGGCGCCGCCCCGCCGGGGTGCGCCGGTGCGGGTCACGCTCCGGCGTTCATGAGCTGCGATGCAACCATAGACCGAAGGTCATCACTGTACGCAAGTCCACTTTTACGGGGCCCTGACGCTTCGACAAAAGTCCAGCCACCCTCCGGGGCATAACGGCCGAATACCGCCCCCTGGAAACCGGCAAATCGGCACCGATCGGCCTTGTGTAAAACCGAAGAATAAGTTTGGCTCGGCATGCATGTTTGAACTCGTGTGTGAACCCGATTTCCGAAAGGGGTCCGTGGTGGTGAGCCAGAACGAGACCAGCGGGGTGCCCTCCGTCGCCGTCGTGGGCATGGGGTGCAGGTTCCCTGGCGCTCGGGGGGTGGACGCGTACTGGGCACTGCTTGAGGAGAACCGCGATGCGATCACCGCGATCCCGGAGGACCGGTTCGACGTGTCGCCGCACTACGACGGTGAGCCCGGCACGCCGGGCCGCACCGTGTCCCGGCACGGCGGCTTCATCGACGACGTGTACGCCTTCGACGCGCCGTTCTTCCGCCTGTCGCCCCGCGAGGCCCGCACGATGGATCCGCAGCAGCGGCTGCTGCTCCACGTGGTGTGGGAGGCCCTGGAACAGGCGGGGATCCGGCCCTCGTCGCTCGCGGGCAGCCGAGGCGGCGTCTTCGTCGGCCAGGCCACGGCCGAGTACGCGGAGGCGACGGGCGGAGCGGCCGTCGCCGACGTCCGCGCGATGGCGGGCGGCCGGCTCCGGGCGGTCACGGCCGGCCGGCTGAGCTACGCCCTGGATCTGCGCGGACCGAGCGTCGTCCTGGACACGGCCTGCTCCTCTTCCCTGGTCGCGGTGCACTCGGCGCGGCAGAGCCTGCTCACCGGCGAGAGCGACCTCGCCGTCGCGGCCGGCGTCAACGTGCTGCTCTCCCCCACCGATTCCATCGCCTACTCCCAGGGCCACATGCTCGCCCCGGACGGCCGCTGCAAGTTCGGCAGCGCGGACGCCGACGGCTTCGTGCGCAGCGAGGGCGTCGCCGCCGTGATCCTCAAGCGGCTGCCCGACGCGCTGCGGGACGGCGACCCGGTGCTCGCGGTGCTCCGCGGCAGCGCCGTGACCAACGACGGCCAGGGCAGCGGTCTGCTGCTCCAGCCGGCCGTCACCGGGCAGGTCGCGATGTTGCGGGAGGCCTGCCGCGCTGCCGGCATCGAGCCCTCCCGACTGGACTACGTGGAGGCGCACGGCACCGGCACCGTCGTCGGTGACGCCGTCGAACTGCGCGCGCTGGCCGAGTTCTACGGCTCCGCCGGTCCCGTCGACCGCCCCCTTCTGGTCGGCTCGGTGAAGAGCAACATCGGCCACACGGAGGCGGCCGCCGGCCTCGCGGGCCTCGTCAAGGCCGTTCTGACGGTCCGCCACCGCCGGGTGCCGGCCTCGCTGCACACCGGCAACCCCAACGAGCTGCTGCGGGACGGGGACCTGCCGGTCCGGGTCGTCACCGAGAACACCCCGCTGGAGACGGGCGGCCGCCCGGCCGTGGTCGGCGTCAGCTCCTTCGGCATCTCCGGCACCAACGCCCATGTGGTGATCGGCGAGTACGTCCCCGACCCCGCCTCCGCGACCACCCCGGCCACCCCGGCCACCCCCGCCACCGACGACCCGACGGCCGGCACGCCCGCGCCGCACCTCCTCGTCCTGTCCGCCCGCTCGGAGCGCTCCCTGCGCGGGCTCGCCGCCCGCTACGCCGCCCATCTGGAGCCGGGCGGAGCGGGCCACACCACCCCGCTGCGGGACATCTGCCGCACCGCCGCACTCCACCGGGACCCGCATCCCTACCGTCTGTGGGCCGTCGGCACGAACCACGAAGAACTCGCCACGGTCCTGCGCACCCTGGCCGACGGCGGCGAGTCGCCCCACGGCGGCACCGCCGAGGCGGCCTTCGGCGCCGACCGCGAACCGGTCTTCGTCTTCCCGGGCCAGGGTTCGCAGTGGGCCGGCATGGCCCGCGACCTGCTGCGCACCTCGACCGCTTTCCGGTCGGCGATGGACGCCTGCGACGCCGCCGTACGGAAGGAGTCCGGCTGGTCCGTACGGGAGTTGCTGACCCGGGACGACGGCGTCTTCCCCGGCACGGTCGACCGGGTGCAGCCCGCGCTGTGGGCCGTGCAGGTCTCCCTGGCGGCGCACTGGCGGGCCATGGGCGTGGAACCCGCGCTCTGCCTCGGGCACAGCATGGGCGAGGCCGCCGCCGCATACGTGTCGGGCGCGCTGTCCCTGCGCGACTCCGCCGCCGTGATCTGCCGCCGCAGCGCCCTGATGCAGCGGCTCGCCGGGCGCGGGGCGATGCTCTCCGTGGAACTGCCCGCGGCCGAGGCGGGCGAGCTCGCGGCCGCGTACGGCGACGGCGTGTGCGTCGCGGCCGAGAACGGGCCGTCGGCCACCGTCCTCGCGGGCGACACGGACACCCTGGAGCGGATCGCGCGACGCCTCGACGAACAGGGCACGTTCTGCCGGATCGTGCGCGTCAACGTCGCCTCGCACTCGCCGCTCATGGACGAGATAGCCGACGACCTGCGCGCCGCCCTGCGCGAGCTGCGGCCCCTGGCCCCGCACACCCCGATGTTCTCCACGACCCGCTGCACGCGGGTGGAGGGCGGTGACCTCGACGCCGCGTACTGGCAGGAGAACCTGCGCCGGCCGGTCCGCTTCCGGGAGGCGGTGGAGACCGCGGCGAAGGCCGGGGACCGCGTCTTCATCGAGGTCAGCCCGCACCCGGTGCTCGTCCACGCCGTGCGGGACATCGAGGCGGCCGGCGGCCTGCCCGGCACGGGAGTGCCGACGCTGCTCAAGGAGCAGGACGGCACGTCGGCGGCGGTACGGGCGCTGGGGCGCGTCTTCGCCCTGGGCGTCCCCGTCGACTGGCACCGCTTCCACGCCGCCGCCGGCACCGGCGCCGCGTACGGCGACGTCTCGGACGGCGACGTCTCGGACGGCGACGTCTCGGACAACGGCGCCGCAGACAACGGTGTCAGGGGCAACGGCGGCAGGGGCAACGGCGGCACGGGCAACGGCGGCTCGCACACCGGTGTCACGGCACGCCGGGTGCCGCTGCCGCTCTACGTCTGGGACGAGGAGCGGTACGCCCCCGAGCCGGCCGTGCCGAGCGCGCCGCCCGTGTCCCCCGCGTCCGGCGGTCCGGCCGCGTCGCCCGGCTCGTACGGCCGGGACATCGCCCTGCGCCGACTCGGCCTCGCCGACCTCGGCGAGGGTCTCGCGGTGCGCGGGCTGCGACCCGTACCGCCGCCGGCGTACTTCGGCGCGGTCACCGCGCTCGCCCGGGACGTGCTGCCCGACGGCGAGTTCACACTGGAGGAGATACGGTTCGGTCCCGAACTCCCGCAGTGGCCCGAGGCCCTGGACACCGTGGCCCGGGTCCGGCTGACCGCCGAGGAGACGCCCGGCCTGCACCGCTTCACCGTCGGGCCGGCGGCCGGGCCCGGCGCGCGGCCCTGGGTGACGGGGCTGCTCCGGGCCGCCCCGGCGGGTCAGGGCGCCGCGACCGACGGGCAGCGCGCGCTCGATCTGGCGCTGACCCGCTGCACGGAGTACGTGCCGGGCGTCGAGTTCTACCGGCGGGCCGAGGCACGCGGCTATCTCCTCGACGAGCGGCTGCGCACGGCGGACCGGGTCTGGCGCCGCGACGGCGAGGCCGTGGCACGGCTCGCCGTGCCCGCCGCCGGCGGCCCGGCGGCCCTGGAGGCGGGGCTGCTGCCGGTCGTCGCGGCCTGGCCGCACTCGGGCGCGCCGGACGCGCCGACCTGCGTCTACCTCACCGAGTCGGTGGAGCGGGTGCGGCTGACGGGTCCTCTGAAGGGGGACGCCTACTGGTCGGTGGTGCGGTTCACCACGGCGCCGGACACGGCTGACGCCCCCTCCGGCGGCCGGGCGGACATTCTGCTCGTCGCCGAGGACGGGCGGGTCGCCGCCGAGTTCACCGGCGTGCGCATGCGCAGACTCGCGGGCACGGAGCCGGCCACTGCCGGGCCCGCCCACGCACCGGCCCCCGAGGTCACCGCCCGGCCCGCACCCGAATTCACCCGGGAGCCCGCCCCCGACCCCGCCCCCGACGCCGGCCGCGCGCCGGCCGCCGCGGCGCCGGCCGTCACCGTGCCGGCCACCGCGGTCCTGGACCACGCCGCCCATGTGCTCGGCACCCCGGCGCACCGGATCGACCTCCGGCTGAGCCTGCGCGAACTGGGGCTCGACTCCTTGATGGCCATGCAGTTGCGCGGCAGGCTGCGGGACAGCCACGGGAAGGAGGTCGCGGTGCAGCGGCTGCTCGGCAAGGAGAGCATCGGCGACCTGGTCACCGCTCTCAGCACGGGCTCGGCTGGCACAGGCTCGGTAAGCACACGGTAAGCATTACCCCAAGGCATCGAACCGAGATGCCGAACCATAGATGTACTCTAGTATAAAGATGGGGTCGAGATACGGACAGCAAGTGAAGCGAGAGCGAGGCCCGCGCCGTGCCCATCCACACCCCTCCCACGGAAGCGGAGCGCCCCCTCGGGCGCCGCGAGCGCAGCAAGCAGCGCGTGAAGCAGGCGATCTACGGGTCCGCCCTCGCGCTCTTCGCCGAGCAGGGGTACGACGGGACGACGATCGACCAGATCGCGGAACGGGCGGACGTGGCGCGCGGCACGTTCTTCAACTACTTCCAGCGCAAGGAAGACCTCGTCACCGCCTGGGCCGAGAGACGAGGTGACCGGCTGAACGCGATCATGGAGGAGTCGCTCCACGCGACCGACGACGTCACCGTCCACCTGGAACGATGTATGGCCACCCTGGCGCAGCTCAACGAGGAGGAGCGGGACATCACCCCGGTCATGCTGACGGCCTGGGTGAAGGCGGGCCGCCCGCTCGACGAGGACCCGTACACGGCCTCGATCTTCACCACCATCATCGAGCTGGGCAAGCGCCAGGGCCGGGTCGCGCCGGACATCGACTCCGAGCAGGTCGGCCACATCCTGCGGGACTGCTACCTCGGCGCGCTCTACCGCTGGTCGCCGCAGGACGAGGGCAAGCCGCCGCTGCACGTGGAACTCCGCGCGATCCTCCGCGTCGTCCTGACCGGCGTCCTCGGCTACCGCGAGCCCCGCTGACCGCCGGACCTCCGCGACGCCGCGCCGGGCGCCGGGCCGAGGACCCGGTCGAGGTACGGGTTGCCGAACACGCCGGCCGGGTCGAGCCGGTCGCGCAGCGCGACGAAGTCGTCGAAGCGGTCGTAGCGGGGACGCAGCAGGCCGGCGTCGAGGTCGTGCATCTTGCCCCAGTGCGGGCGCCCGCCGAAGCCGGCGAGGATGTCCTGGCAGGCGGTGAAGTACCGCTGGTAGGGCATGCGGTGGTACTGGTGGAAGGCGATGTAGCAGCTGTCGCGGCCGTTCGCGGTGGACAGCCAGATGTCGTCGCCGGCGCTGAAGCGCACCTCCAGTGGGAACGACACGCGCTCGTCGTGCTCGTCGATCCAGCGCTTGATCGCCCGCAGCGCGTCGACGGCGTGCTCGCGCGGGATGGCGAACTCGCCCTCGTGGAAGCGCACTTCCCGCGGGCTCGGGAACACCTTGTACGAGTGGTCGGTCCACTCCCGTGAGGACATCAGGCGTGCCGCGAGCCGGGCGCTCGGCCGGACGAGGCCGGGGAAGCGGGTGCCGACGCGGTTGAGTGCCTCGAAGCCCACGTTGGTGAGGGTCTCGTCGAGGCGGCGGGCGAACTCCCCGACGGGCCGGAGCGGGGTGTCGCCGGGCAGCCGCCGGAAGCGCCGGGTGAGCGCGGTGGTGCTGTGCGGGAACCAGAAGAACTCGAAGTGGTCGTTGGTGTCGGCGAGTTCCTGCACCCGCTCCAGGGTCTCGGCGACGGGCATGGCGGCGTCGCGGGCGTGGATCGCGAACAGCGGCACGGTCTGGAGGGTGACCCGGGTGATGACGCCGAGGGCGCCGAGGCCGACCCGGGCCGCCGCGAAGAGCTCCGGCCGCTCGGTGGGCGAACAGGTGACCACCGAGCCGTCGGCGAGCACCAGTTCCAGGGCGCGGATCTGGGTCGCGATGCCGCCGAGCCGGGCGCCGGTGCCGTGGGTGCCGGTGGAGACGGCGCCGGTGACGGTCTGCCGGTCGATGTCGCCCATGTTCTCCAGGGCCAGGCCGTGCGCGGCGAGCAGCGGGTTGAGCTTCCACAATGGCATGCCGGCCTCGACGGTGACCAGGCCCGTCTCCGCGTCGAGCGAGGTCACCCCGTCGAAGCGGTCGAGCCGCAGCTGGACGTCCGGCGCGACGGCGGCACCGGTGAAGGAGTGCCCGGAGCCGACCGCCTTGACCCGCAGCCCGTCCCGTACGGCGTCCTTCACGGCGGTGGCGACGTCCTCGGTGCTCGCGGGGCGGAGCACCCGGCTCGGCCGGGCCTCCTCGTTGCCCGCCCAGTTGCGCCACACGCTGTCCATGCCAGGGGTCCTCTCGGTCGTCCGCGGGCCGGCGCCGTCCCGGCGGCGGCCTGCGGGAAGACTGAACTTGGTCAAGCGTTCAAGTCAAGGGTCGGAAACCCTTGACTTGAACGCTTGACCTAGAGACCGTGGCCGCCAGCAACCGGCCCACGGAAAGGCCCTACGCCATGGGAAGCGCCCCGCCGGACGACGACACCCGGACCGCCGAGCACCGCCCCGTCACCCGTCCCCTCGCGCCCGCCGGCTTCGCCGAGCTCGAGCGGGCGACGGCCGGTCTCCAGCCGCCGTTCGCGGTGGTCGACCTGGCGGCCCTGCGGGCCAACGCCGCCCACATGGTCCGGCGGGCCGGCGGCAAGCCGATCCGGCTGGCGAGCAAGTCGCTGCGCTGCCGCGCGCTGATCCGGGACGTGCTGCGGATGCCGGGCTTCTCGGGGATCCTGGCGTTCACGCTGCCGGAGGCACTGTGGCTGGCGGCGGAGGAGAAGGGCGCCGACGGCACCGAGGGCGAGCCGGCCGGCGACATCCTGGTCGGCTATCCGACGGCCGACGTGCCGGCCCTGCGCCGCCTCGCGTCGGACGAGCGCGCCGCCGCCCGGATCGTCCTGATGGTGGACTCCGTCGCCCATCTCGACCTGATCACCGAGGCCGTCGGCCCGTCCGGCCCCCGGGTGCGCGTGTGCCTGGACCTCGACGCCTCCCTCCGCCTCCTCGGCGGCCGGCTCCACCTCGGCATGCGCCGCTCGCCGCTGCACGCGCCCGAGCAGGCCGCCGAGCTGGCCCGGGCCGTGCTGGCGCGGCCGCGGCTGAAGCTGGTCGGCGTCATGGCGTACGAGGGGCAGATCGCCGGCATGGGCGACAACCAGCCCGGCGCGGCCCCGGCCAGGGCGGCGGTACGGCTGATGCAGCGCGTCTCGGCCAAGGAGCTGCGGGCCCGGCGCGCGGCCGCGATCCGCGCGGTGCGGGCCGTGGCGCCGCTGGAGTTCGTCAACGGCGGCGGCACGGGCAGTCTGGAGTCGACCTCCGCCGAGGCCGCCGTCACCGAGCTCGGCGCCGGTTCCGGTATCTACGCTCCCGTCCTCTTCGACCAATACCGCAGCTTCCGCCCGCTGCCCGCCGCCTACTTCGCTCTCTCCGTCGTCCGCCGCCCGGCGCCCCGCCATGTCACCGTGCTCGGCGGCGGCTGGACCGCCTCCGGCGCGCCCGGCCCGTCCCGGCTGCCCGTCCCCGTCCACCCCGCCGGACTGCGCCTGCTCGGCACCGAGGGCGCCGGCGAGGTCCAGACCCCGCTGGCCGGCCCCGCCGCGGACGACCTGCGACTCGGCGACCGGGTCTGGTTCCGGCACGCCAAGGCGGGCGAACTGTGCGAGCGCGTCGACGAGTTGCATCTGGTCGAGGGCGACCGGATCGTGGACGTCGTGCCGACGTACCGTGGGGAGGGCCACGCCTTCCTGTGACCCGGGTCCGTGCCACCGTCCGGTGAGCACCCGACGCAGCCCCGTGGCTCGATCCGTCGAGCACCGGGGCTGTCTGTTTATGGCCCCTCGGGTCGCACCTCGTGCATCATTGACACGTCTGCTGCTTCATCTGCGATCGAAATCACTCTCATTCAACACCTTTTCTGATTGCGGAGGTTCGCGATGGCGTCGACGCGCGTCCATCTCGTGCTGGTGCACGGGCTGTTCTCCTCCGCGAAGGTGTGGCAGGCGTTCACGGCGCTCGTCGAGGACGATCCCGACCTGGCCGGCTGGGTCAGCGTCCATCCCTTCGAGTACGACTCCCCCCTCGTCCGGCTCCGGCCCGACCGCCGGGTCGCCGAGACCGACGACGTCGCCGACCAGCTCGGCACGTTCCTGGAGACCGAACTCGCCGAGGCCGAGCGGATCGTCCTGGTCACCCACAGCCAGGGCGGGCTCGTCGTGCAGCGGTTCCTGGCCCGGAAGCTGTGGAACGGCGAGGGCCGGGAGCTGGCGCGGATCAGGCACTTCACCATGTTCGCCTGCCCCAACACCGGCTCGGGCTTCTTCCTCACGGTGCGCAAGGCGCTCAAGCTCTGGAACAACCCGCAGGAACAGCAACTGCGACCGTTCGACCGATCGGTGACGGAGGCTCAGCGGACGGTGCTGAGCGCGGTGGTGCACGCGCGGGAGTACGGTGCCCAGGAGTGCCCCATCCCGGTACGGGCCTACGGCGGCTCCGCCGACGACATCGTGCCGCCCGTCGTGGCGCGCGGCGTCTTCCCCAGGGGCGGGGTGGTCACCGCCGACCATTTCAGCATCGTCCAGCCGGCGGACCGCACCGCCCCCTCGTACCGTGCGGTGCGCCAGGCGCTCCTGGAGGCGGCCGGCGAGTCCGCGCACCCGGCGGAGCCCGCGCCCGTACCCGTACCTCTGCCGCTGACCCAGCCGCCACCGGCCCCGGACGCCACAGCCGTCACGGACGCCACAGATTCCACGGCCGCCACAGATTCCACGGCCGTCACGGATTCCGCGGCCGACCCGGCTTCCCAGCCTCCGCCCGCCGCCGAGGACCCGGATCTGGCCCCCTTCCCGCCCCCGCCGTACGGGAAGTTGGCGGACGGGCAGCTCAAGGGCAAGGACCGGTTGAGCCTCGTCGCGTACCTGCTGTCCGACGAGGCCCGCCGGCAGGTGCACGTGATCGCGGGGCTCGGCGGGTCGGGGAAGAGCCGGGTGGCCCTGGAGGCCGCGGACCGTGCGGGGCGCGCCGGATACCGGGTGTGGTGGGTGTCGACGCCCCAACTCAGCCAGCACATGCGGATGATCGCCCGCGATCTCGGCGCGCCCTCGATCACGGTGGAGCGGTCCTGGCTGGTGGGCACGGCCATGGACCTGGTGTGGACACTGCTCGACGAGTGCCCCGATCCGTGGCTGCTGATCGTCGACAACGCCGACGATCCCGAGCGGCTCGCTCCGCCCGACGGCCCGGTCGCGAACGGCACCGGCTGGCTGCGCACCCCGAGGAATCCTCAGGGCACCGTCATCGTCACCAGCCGAGTGCGCAGCAAGCAGGCGTGGGGCGAGGCCGTCCGCGTCCACCAGGTGCTGCCCCTCGACGAGAACGACGGCGCGTCCATGCTGCTCGAACGGACCGGAGGCATCGGCGGCACCAACGAGGACGCCCGCAGGCTGGCACAGCAGCTGGGCGGGCTGCCGCTGGCCCTGCGCGGGGCCGCCGACGTGATCAAGGCGGTGCACGGGAGCCCGATCTCGCTGGACCGCGACATCCGGGACTTCGAGTCCTTCCGGCGGGCGGTCGCGCACGCGTCCGGAGGCGACGACGCCCCCGACCGGGACGGGCCGCAGCTCACCGAACTGCTCGGCCGGGAGATCGTGGAGAACGTCTGCGGCATCGCCCTGGACCTGCTCACCGAGCACCGGCTGCCCCATGCGCCCACCCTGCTGAAGGTCTTCGCCTGCCTGAGCATCGCCCCGGTCCCCTACCGCTGTCTGCTCGCCGGCCCCGCACTCGCCCAGTCCCCGCTCTTCCCCGGCGCCGGTTCGCTCCGCCCCGCCCTGGAGGGCCTGGAGCGGCTCGGACTCGTGGACGCGTACGAGCGCGAGGGCGTCGCCGACCGGGACCTGGCCGGCGTCCTCACGCTGCACCCGGTCGTGCACGGGGTGATGCGCGAGGACGAGGAGGTCCGCGGGCGGCCCGCCGACTACCACGGCCTGGCACTGCGGATGCTGATGTCCGCCACCCACCTGCGCAACCCCGACCACCCGGCCAACTGGCCGCTGTGGGCCGCGCTCGCCCCGCACACCCTGGAGGTCTCCCGCACCTGTCTGCTCGGTGACCTGAAACTGTCCGATCGGACCGTGCGCACCGAGGCCCTGGAGCTTGCCCGGCTGACCGCCCGCTACCTCATCGCCACCGGGCTGCTCGGCCCCGCGTACGCCCTGGTCTTCCCGCTGATCGAGCGGTGCGCCTCGTACGGCTTCGACCCGGACGACCGGGAGATCCTGGGCCTGCGGCACGAGCAGGGCCGCATCTACCTGGACCGGGAGCAGCTGCACCAGGCCGAGCGGGTGCTCGGCCTGGTCGTGGCGGCGCGCACCCGGATCCTGGGCGAGGACCACGCCGACACCCTGGCCAGCCGCCACAAGCTGGCCCGCGCGATCAACGAGCAGGCGGGGCGGGAGAGCGAGGCGGAGGCCCTGCTGCGTTCGATCGTCGAGGCGGAGAACGAGGTCCGCGGCCCCGAGCACTACGACACCCTCGTCGTGCGCCACACCCTGGCGCGGACCGTGCTCGCGCTCGGCGCGCACCGCGAGGCCGAGACGGAGGCCCGGGAGATCCTGGACATCAGCCGCCGCAACCAGTGGCCGCCCGCCACCCCCGAGATCCTGCGGGTCCGCGAGACGCTGACGCACGCGCTGCTGCGCCAGAACCGGGCGGAGGAGGCGGAGCGGGTGATCGCCGGGGCGCTGCGGGACGCCTCGCAGCCACCGGACTCCCATCTGGTGATGCGGCTGCGCTACACCTACGTCCTGACCCTGCTCGGCATCCGCGGCCGTACACCCGAAGCGGTGAACGCGCTGCGCGCGCTGGTGCGCGACCTCGACCGGGTGGTGGCCTCGGAACATCCGCTGTCCGTGCAGGCCAGGGGGACGCTGACCGCGATGCGGGGCATGCCGACCTGAAACCTGGTCGTTACGAGGGCAGTTGCCAAAGTCAACCGCGGGCGGTGGGCTTGCGCGTAGCCTGACGGTGCCTCACCCTGTGTGACGCGTCCCCTACCGAATCGCTCGGAGGTCCGCCCATGACTTCTCGCCCCACCGACACCTACGACGACGAGTCCCTCACGTGGGGCGCCCCGGGGAGCGAGCTGGAGGAGATGCAGGCCGAGTTCGGCCGACAGGTCGCGATGGAGGCGCTGGAGGCCGGACGCCAGGCGCTCGAACTCGACGCGAAGACCGCGTTCCGCGCGACGAGCGGATCGCATCCCGGATAGGCGCCACTGTTTTCCGCTGTCTTTCGACAAGTCGGGGGGCCGACGAGATGACGTCAGGAAACTTGGGAAACTCGGGGAATTCAGAGAGCGCGGGAAACGCGGTGACCGCGGGGAACGTGGTGAACACGGGAAACCCGGGGTTCTCCACGCGGGACCTGCCCACGGCGCCGTCGCACGACCCGTTCTTCCGCACCGCCACCGCGCCCGCCTTCACGCACGACCTGCTCGCCGGCCTCGCCGCCGGGCGGTACGCGGCCGTCCGGGTGCCCGGCTTCATGGCGCCGGAGCGCTGCGCCGAGGTGCTCGGCGCACTGGAGGAGCGGGCGTTCGACTCGTACGGGAAGGCCCGCGTCCAGCCGCCGGTGATGCGGTTCGGCGTCGGGGTCAGCGACCACATGGCCGACGGCGGGCTCGCCGACAGCTACTGGCAGGCGCTGACCGGCCACGACGAGGCGTGGCAGGGCCTCGGCCTCTCCTTCGACCCCTTTCTGCTGTGCCGTGAAGGGCTCGGCGCGCACTGGCCGGGTGGAGTGGCGGTCGGCCGCCGGGGCGGGCGGGAGCTCGGCGCCGGGGTGGCGAGGGAGCCCAACCAGGGTTTCCGGGTGCATTTCGACGACTCGCTGCGCGAGTACGCCGACGATCTCCTCGACGTGCCGCTGATCGGCCAGTTCGCCTTCAACCTCTACCTCAGCGTGCCGCCCGAGGGCGGCGAGACGGTGCTGTGGCGGCACCGCTGGCAACCCGAGGACGAGTCGTACCGGCTGCCCGCCTCGTACGGCTACGACGAGGCCGTCGTCCAGGGCGCCGAGTCCCTGGAGATCGCGCCTCGGGTCGGCGAGGCGCTGCTGATCGATCCGCGCTACTTCCACGCGGTTCGGCCGAGCAGCCGCGGCGCCCGCAGAATCGCACTGGGATTCGCGGTGGGCCTCGCCGCGTCCGGACAGCTCCTCACCTGGGCCTGAGCACCCGCGACGACCAGCCGCTTCGTCTCGTACGGGCCGGCAACTCACGTTTTTCGAAAGAACTTTGACGCCCTCCTGACAGGGCGGATACGTTCGGTTCATGGACATCCTGCGTTACGTGGCCTTCAGCACCGATCCGCTCGGCGGGAACCCGGCGGGTGTGGTGCTGGACGCCGCGGGCATCGACGAGGCGACCATGGCCGCCACCGCGGCGGAGGTCGGCTACTCGGAGACGGCGTTCGCCGTACCGCGCCCCGACGGGGCGCACGACATCCGCTACTTCAGCCCTCAGACCGAGGTGCCCTTCTGCGGCCATGCCACCATCGCCACCGCCGTCGCGCACGCCCAGCGGCACGGCGTCGGCGATCTGCTGCTGCACACCCAGGCGGGACCGGTCAACGTGACCACCTCGACCCGGCCGGACGGCACCGTCGTCGCCACCCTGGCCAGCGTCGCACCGCGCACCACGGAGATCGACGAGGCCGACCTGGCCGAGCTGCTCGCCGCGCTGCGCTGGTCCGCCGCCGACCTCGACCCGGCCCTGCCGCCCCGGGCCGCCTACGCCGGCGCCTGGCATCCGGTGATCGCCGCCGCGGGGCGCGAGCGCCTCGCGGACCTCGACTACGACATGGCCGCGCTCGGCGCGCTGATGGCGCGCCGCGACTGGGTCACGATCGCCCTCGTCCACCGCGAGTCCGACACCGTCTTCCACGCCCGCAACCCCTTCCCGCCGGGCGGCGTGGTCGAGGACCCGGCGACGGGCGCGGCGGCGGCGGCCTTCGGCGGGTATCTCCGCGAACTCGGACTCGTCGACCTCCCGGCGGAGTTGACGATCCATCAGGGCGTCGACATGGGCCGGCCGAGCCTGCTGACCGTCGGCATCCCGGCCGACCCGGCGAGCGGGATCGAGGTGACGGGGACGGCGGTACGGATCGGCTGACCGTCCCCGTCCCCCGGGGCGACCGAGCACCGCAGCTACGGCCCGCCGCTCAACGACGCCCGACACGGCCGGCACGCGCGTCGAGCCGGCCCGACCGGCACGGCCACCACGCACGGCACGTCCGGCACGTCCGGCCCGGCACGGCCGGCCCGCACGATGCCGCGAGTCCGGGCCGGCTCTTCCCCGCACGCGGACAGACACGCAGGCGGGGAAGAGCCGAGCCCCGGGTCCTACGGCGCACCGTCCGGGGCGACCTCCAGCACGACCTCGATCTCCACGGGCGCATCCAGCGGCAGGATGCTCATGCCGACCGCGCTGCGCGCATGCCGGCCGGCCGCGCCGAACACCTCGACGAGCAGCTCGCTCGCCCCGTCCACCACGGTGGCCTGTCGGGTGAACCCGGGCGCGGAGGACACGTACCCGACCACCTTCACCACCCGCACCACCTCCTCCAGCGGCGCCACCGAGTCGGCGGCCGCCAGGGCGGCCAGCGCGCACTGGCGGCTCAGCTCTCTGGCACGCTCCACCGAGACCTCGCCGCCGACCTGCCCGGTCGCGGTCAACTCGCCGCCGGTGAGCGGGATCTGACCGGCGACGAAGACATGCCGGCCACTGCGCACGGCGGGGACGTAGGCCCCCTTGGGGGCGCTCACCTCCGGCAGCCGCAGCCCGAGTCCGGCTAGCCGCTCGCGGACGTCACTGCTCATGTCCCCTCCTGGTGACTGGTCCCTGACCGGGCCCGGCCGGGTCCCCGACCGGTCGCTCGTGGCTCCCCCGCCGGACACGGGCATCGTCCCACCGGGCCGGGCCCGGCGGGGCGGTCTCGGCGGTTGTCCGGACGGAGACGGCCGGATTCTGCTAGGAATGCCGCCCATGACCGCCGATGCCTCCGCCGCCCCCGCCGTCCGTGTCGAGCGCGACGGGCCGGTGACGACCGTGATCCTCTCGCGGCCCGCCGCCCGCAACGCCGTGGACGGGCCGACGGCCGGCCTGCTGGCCGACGCCTTCCGGGCCTTCGAAGCGGACGAGGACGCCTCGGTCGCGGTGCTGTGGGGCGAGGGCGGCACCTTCTGCGCGGGCGCCGATCTCAAGGCCGTCGGCACCGAACGCGGCAACCGGGTGGCGCCCGACGGCGACGGCCCCATGGGCCCGACCTGGATGCGGCTGACCAAGCCGGTCGTCGCGGCCGTGGCCGGCCACGCCGTGGCGGGCGGTCTTGAGCTGGCGCTCTGGTGCGACCTGCGCGTGGTCGAGGAGGACGCGGTCCTCGGCGTCTTCTGCCGCCGCTGGGGCGTCCCGCTGATCGACGGCGGCACCGTCCGCCTGCCCCGCCTCATCGGCGAGAGCCGCGCCATGGACCTCGTCCTCACCGGCCGCCCGGTCCCGGCCTCGGAGGCGTACGCGATCGGGCTCGCCAACCGTCTCGTCCCGCCGGGCGGGTCCCGCGCCGCCGCCGAACGGCTCGCCCACGAGATCGCCGCCTTCCCCCAGCTCTGCCTCCGCCACGACCGCCTCTCCGTCCTCGGTCAGCACGGCCTCCCCGAGGCCGAGGCCCTGGCCGCCGAGCTCCGGCACGGCATGGTCCCGCTCACGGCGGGCGAGACCCTGAAGGGCGCCGGCCGCTTCGCCTCGGGCGCGGGCCGCCACGGCTCCTTCGACGACTAGGACCTCGTGGCTCGGTGGGCATGCATGAAGGCGCGCGGAGGGGGCAGCGGCCGATCGTAGGCCGAGTGAGCCGTGCGAGAGGAGGAACGCCATGCCCAGGGGTTCGAGCCAGAAGCGTGAGCGGCAGTACGAGCACATCAAGGACAGCGCGCTCGACCGGGGCGAGAGCGAGAAGCGCGCCAAGGAGATCGCGGCACGCACGGTGAACAAGGAACGCGCGCGGGCCGGCGAGTCCAAGACCGCGAGCCGGACCTCGCTGCAGGACATGTCGTCGTCACGGCGCGGCGGGCAGCGCTCGCACAGCGGCTCCGAGGGGCCGACGTACGACCAGCTGTACGCGGAGGCGCAGAAGAAGGACGTCCACGGACGCTCATCGATGAACAAGGCGGAGCTCAAGCGCGCGCTGGGGAAGTAGGCCGTGATGAAGCAGGACAAGCAGAAGCTGCAGGGCATGGAGGACATCCACATCAACGACATCATGAGCACGCGACCGGTGACGGTGGGGTCGCACACCTCGCTCGCCGAGGCGGCGCGGATGATGCGGGACGCGGACATCGGCGATGTCCTGGTCGTCGACGACGGCGGCAAGCTGTGCGGCATCGTCACCGACCGTGACATCGTGGTGCGGGCGCTGGCCGAGGGCATGGACCCGGCCGACACGACCGTGCACGCGATCTGCAGCTCCGAGATGGTCACCGTCCCGCCGGACGACACCCTGGAGCACGCCTCGTCCCTGATGCGCGAGCACGCGCTGCGCCGGCTTCCGGTCACCGACGACGGACAGCTGATCGGCATGGTGACGCTGGGCGACCTCGCCATGGAGCGGGATCCGCGTTCGGCGCTCGCGGACATCTCCTCCACGGCGGCCAACACCTGAGGTCGCGGTCATGGGTCACCCCCCGAACGACCCCGTGCCGCCGAGCCCCACTCCGGCGCCCGGACCCGGCCCGGCACCGCGGCCGGGGCCGCTGCCCGGGCCCGTGCCGGGGCCCGGCGGTCCCGATCCGGTACCGCCGGTGCCACCGCGCCCCGGACCCGACCCGCAGCCGCCACCCGCGCCGCGCCCGGAGCCGCACCCCCAGCCGGGCCCGGTTCCCGGCCCGGTACCGGCCCCGGAACCGGTGACGCGCCTCACGCGGTAGGCGGATGCCTCAGTTGCCTCAGATGCCTCAGATGCCTCAGGCGGTGATCCAGTCGCTGGTGGCGATGACCGGCTGGACGCCGTCGCGGTGGATGGTGCCCTCGATCAGGCCGTACATCCGGTCGGCCGCGTAGTACACCTCGTTGTCGTTCTTCAGCCCGAAGGGCTCAAGGTCGACGAGGAAGTGGTGCTTGTTGGGCAGGTTGAGCCGGACCTCGTTGACGTTGGCGCAGTGGTCGAGGACGCGCTCGGCCATGGCGTTGAGGGTCTGCTGCAGCGAGTAGCTGTACGTCTCCGCGAACGCCTCCAGCAGGTGCCGCTTGACCTGCTTGTACGAGCGGTCCCAGTCGAAGTCCTCGGCGGCGGTGGCCTGCGCGGAGTGCGCCCAGCGGGACGTGACCTTGGTGGCGAGGATGCGGTCGTACGCCTCCTTCAGGGTCGTGTACTTGTCCTTGATGTAGCCGTGGAACTCGGAGTTCGTCGAGTTCATGACGGTCAGGTCCTTGAGGCCGGAGATCACCTGGAGCTGGCCGGTGTGACCGTTGTAGGTGACCTGCGCGGTGCGGATCTCCTGGCCCCGGCGCACGAAGGAGTGCTGCTCGGCGCGGGTGGGGACCGGGATGCGGTCCCAGGCGAACTCCTCGACGCGGATCTGCGCCTCGTGGATCACCGGCTGCGACTGCACGAAGTGCTTGGCGAGCAGGATCGCGAAGGCCTCGGGCGAGTCGACGCCGTGCTCCTTGGCGAAGGCGTAGACGGTGTTCTTGGTGGTGTCGGTCGGCAGGCAGTTGCCGTTGTCACCGGTGTGGTGGACCTCGCGGAACTCGCCGCGCAGCGCGACGGAGACGTTGAGGTCGCGGATCTCGTGCCAGTTGCCGTCGTTGCCCTGCCGGGTGATCTTGACGATACGGTTCTCGGCCTTGCCGTACTGGTTCTGGGCCAGGACGTGCTTGCTCATGATGCGGCTCCTGCGGGTACGTGGATACGTCGATCCCGTACGCCCGGCGTCCGGCGCCGCGTCCCCGCGGCACCCCCCGCCGTCCGGCCCTCGCGCCCCGGGGCCGCCCCGGGACTGACGAGCATCCCGGTCCGTAGGTGTTCGAGACGGATTTGAGCACAGGGTGAGCCGCCCAGACAAGACTTTCCCGGGGTCACCTGTCCTGGATGCGCCGGAAGGGCCGGTCCGCCTCCAGCTCGAACGCGAGCTCCAGCAGCATCCGTTCGCTGCCGGGACGGCCGGAGAAGAGGACGCCGACGGGCAGTCCGTCGTCGGTCGCGCGCGCCGCCGGGAGGGAGAGCGAGGGCGTGCCGACGACGTTGTTGACGGGGGTGAAGGCGACGTACGCGAGGATCCGTTCGATCAGCGTCGGGTACGGCACGGTCGGGGCGAGGTGGCCGATCGGCGGCGTGGTGTGGGCGAGGACCGGGGACAGGATCAGGTCGAGGCCGCGGAAGGCGGCCGCGTACGCCTCCTGGGTGCGCTTGAGGCGGCGCAGCACGCCCGGGGTGCGGCGCCAGTTCTCCAGGTACGCGGCGCGCAGGCCGCGGCTGAGGCCGTCCATGCGGTGGCGGTCGAAGTCGGGGCCGTAGCCGCGGCCGGTGACGCCGATGAGGAAGGACAGCAGGCCCCAGTAGACGAGGAAGTCCTCGGTGAAGCGGGGATCGAGGGCGATCTCGACGGACTCGACGGTGTGGCCGAGGCGTTCGAGAGTGGTGGCGGTCTCGGTGACGGCGGCGCGGGTGGTGGCGTCGGAGTGGACGCCGTTCGGTGAGTCGAGGAGGAGGCCGATGCGCAGCCGCCGCTCGGCGGGGCCTTCGACGAGGCCGACGGGCGGCAGTTCGAGGCTGCGCCGGTAGCGTTCGGCGGCGGCGAGGAAGGCCGCGGTGTCCCGGACGGAGCGGCTGACGACGCCGTCGGAGACGATGTCGAGCGGGAGCCGGCGACTCTCGGCGTTGGCGACGAGCCGGCCGCGGGTGGGCTTGAGTCCGACGAGTCCGCACGCCGCGGCGGGGATGCGGATGGAGCCGCCGCCGTCGTTGGCGTGCGCGAGCGGCACGGCGCCGGCGGCGACCAGGGCCGCGCTGCCGCCGGAGGAGCCGCCCGCGGAGTGGCCGGTGTGCCAGGGGTTGCGGACGGGTTCGCCGTGCTCGTACTCGGTGCTGGGGCTGAATCCGAACTCGGGCAGCCGGGTCTTGCCGAGGACGGTCACGCCGCTGCTGAGGAACTGCCGGACGAACGGCGCGTGCCGGGTCGCGGGGCGCGGGGTGAAGGCGGCGCTGCCGTGACCGGTGGGCAGGCCCAGGTGGTCGGTGTTGTCCTTGACGAAGGTCGGCACCCCGGCGAGCAGCCCGGTCCCGCCGGTGGCGGGCCGCGGCACGTCGACGTACGTCTGGACGGCGTGCAGCCGCGCCTCGACGTCCCGGACCCGCTCGGCCGCGGCCTTGGCGGCCTCCTCGGCGCCGACCTCGCCGCGCCGGATCGCGGCGGCGAGGCCGACGGCGTCGTGCTCGCCGAGGGCGTCGTCCCGGAAGGCGTGCACCATGTTCTCGTCGTGGATGGTGGTCACCGCAGCATCGCCCCCGGCCGTGTGGATGGTTCGGTTGGTCGGCGCCATCATTCCGTACCGGCAGGTAACACGCGAGGACTTCCGTCCGGTCGGGTACGCGGCCTCGGGCCGCCTCGGTCTACGGGGCCGGTTGCGCGACACCGCTCTCGTCGACGACGAACCGGCCGCTGCCGGCGCCGTCGAAGGTCCCGTTCTTGATCCACTCGATCAGCGCGGCCTTCACGGTGGCGTGCGGGCCGGCCCAGGGTTCGCCGGGACGGCCGCCGTACGGGACACCGGACGCGGGGGTGCAGCGCGCACCCGAGCAGCCCTCCAGCATCATCTCGTGGGTGGCGCACTGCACCTGGACGAGCACCTTGTTCGTCATCGAGGCCGGGAGCGCGTTGTAGATGGCGGTGGCATTGGCCGGCGGGGCGGCCGGCTCCTTGTCGTCGAGGCCGTGGATCACGAGCGTGGGCGGGGTGAGCCGTCCGGCGACGGCCGTGTTCCAGCCGTAGGTGGAGAAGGTGGGCAGCCGGCTGAGGCCGGTCGGGTGTGCCGGGTCGGTGCCGCCCCAGCTGCGGCCCAGCGGGTCCTGGTCCATGACCTGGTCCCAGATCCGGTCGAAGGCGCCCGGGACGACCCGGCCGGTGCAGGCGGCCTCGCGGTCCGGAGGCAGCACGGTGGGCGTCCCGCGCCCGCCGAGCGTCAGGGGGAAGGTGGCGAAGCCGGTGGGCGGGGTCGCCTCCTCCGTCGGGAAGCCGAACAGCGAGGACGCGAACACGACGCGGTTCACCTTCGCGATGGTGGCGGCGGCGCCGGGCAGGACGGGGTTGTCCGCGTACAGCGCCCGTCCAACCTGCACCCCGCCGAGCGAGTAGCCGATCAGGGTGACCTTGCCGTCCGTGGGCCTGGCGCGGGCGACGGCGTGGTCGACGACCTGCCGGATGTCCCGCACCCACACGTCGGTGCGGGCGAAGCGGGTGGCGCTGGAGTGCGGGCGCCGGACGCCGTGCAGCGGGTTGGTCAGCAGCAGCGAGCCCTGCTGGTCGAGCGGGAAGATCGGGTTGTGGGTGCGGTCGCAGCCCTCCGGGTAACCGCAGCCGCCGTCCGCCGCGTAAGGCCGCAGGCTCGCGTTGCCCGGATCGTCGAGCCCGTCCTCGAAGCGGGTCGAGCGCCCGTACCCGAGCAGGCTCGGCGCGAACGTGTCGATGCCCGCCCGCGCGAGCGCCCGCTGCAGGCTCAGTTCGCCGCCACCGGGCGCGGGGTACCGCAGATCGAACTGGGCCGGTCCTGTGACCCGCCGCCCGTGCACGAGCACCGCGGCCCTGTTCGGCAGGCCGGGACACTTCCCGTTCTCGTACACCGGCCGCACCCGATGGACCTGCAGCCGCGCGAAGCGCCCGTCGAACCGCCCGTCCGGCATCAGCCCCACCGGCACCCGGAACCTCAGCCAGTGGTCCACCTCGGCGACCCCCGTCGGCGCACTGTCGCACAGCGCGGCCGCCTGAGCCGCGCCTGCGGGCGCGCCGGCACCGAACCCGGTCAGAACGAGCCCGAGCGCGACCACGAGCCACCTCCGCACCCGGCTCCTCGGCCTGAGACGCATCGCTTTTCCCTTCTCGACGGGCGGTCCCCGGCCGGGCCGCTGGGCAGCAGCCTGGGCGGGGTTCCGTCACCGGGCGATCCGGGCTCGGCCGAATGGCCGGAGCCCGGGCGTGGCGCGACCGGTTCGGACGAGGCGCCTACCACGCGCCCACCACCGCGCGCGCCACGGTCCGGGCCGCCTCGGCCGGTTCGGCGTCGACGGCAGCGGCCCGGGCCTGGTCGAGGACGAAGCGGGCGGTGTGCGAGGGCCCGGCGACGAGGAGGCGGCAGCGCAGATGCCGCGGTGCACGGCACCGGCCGCCGCTCCCTGGTCCGGCCTGATCGAGACACCTCCTAGCGCGCCAGGTATTCCTGCCGCAGCGCGTCCAGAATCTCCGCCGCCTCCTCCAGGTGCGCCGCCCGGCAGCGGGCGATCGCCGCCGTGAGGCGGACGACGGCGTCGGCCGGGCGGTCGAGGCCGTTGGCCTCGATGAGGGCGGCGATGCGGACGGACTCGGCGCGCGGGGCCTCGCCCCGTTCGCCGCCCTGTTCGTGGGCGGCTATGGCCGCCTCCGCCTCGGCGAGGGCCTCGGGGAGGCGCTGGGCGTCGGCGAGGACGCGGGCGCGGCGGTAGTGGTTGAGGCCCTTCTCGTACCAGTGCGGGAGCGCGTCGGGGTCCTCGGCGGCGGCGAGGACGGCATCGGCGCGGGTGAGGTGCTCCAGCGCTTTGTCGAGGGCGTCGGCGCCCTGGAACAGCAGGGTGAGGCGGGCGAACTCGCGCAACATGTTGAGGATCGGCGACGGGTCGGGGGCCTCGGCGTGCGAGGCGAGGGCGCGCTCGTACGCCGCGGCGGCCGCGTCGTGGCGTTCGGCCATCGCGAGGGCGACGGCGGCCTCGGCGGCGACCAGGGTGTGGACCTCGCGGTCCCCCTCCCAGCCCGCGACGGTGTCGGCGAGGCGCAGGAACTCCTCGGCCGCCGGGAGGAACTCCTCCAGCTCCCGCAGCCCGCGCGCCAGCGTGAGCCGGGCCTGGGCGATGAGGCGCTCGTCCCGGGAGGAGTCCGCCTCGTCGGAGAGGACAGACTCCAGGACGGCGACGGCGTCGGCCTGCCGGCCGGAGCGGGCGAGCACGTCGGCGAGCTGGAGCCGGGTCTCGACGGCCTCGTCGGGCTCGCCCGACTGGTCGAAGCGGGCGGCGGCCTCCGAGAGGTGGCGCACCGCGCCGGCGCTGTCGCCGAGGTGCGAGGTGGCGTGGCCGAGCAGGACGTACGTCGGCGCGAACGGGAAGTCCGTGTCGTCGTGCCGGACGGCGTCGGCGATCGCCTGGTGCAGCAGCTCCGCCGCCTCGCCCGGCTCGCCCCGGCCGAGGAGGAGCTGGGCGAGCAGACAGCGCGGGCGCGAGCCGCGCCAGGGCCGCCCGGCGGCGTCGACGTCCTTCAGGGCGGCGCGCAGCTCCGTCTCGGCGAGCTCGAAGTCGCCACGACGTCCGGCCAGGTCGGCCACGTACTGCCGGGCGTTGGCCACCTGGTGCGGCGCGGCAAGCCGCTCGGCCTCGGCCCGCAGGACGGCGACGGACTCCTCGAACCGCGCCTGGGCCGCCGGCTCCGGCTCACGGCCCTGCCGCTGGACCTCCTGGTACGCGAGATAGGCGAGCGAGTTCAGCACCATCAGGTAGCGCAGCGCGCGCTCCCGGCCCACCTCGTCACCGGACGCGGTCCCACCGGCGGTCTCCCCGGCCACCGGCGCCTCGCCCGTGAACGGGACCTCGGCCCTGAGGCGCTCGGCCTCCTGCCGCAGTTCCTCGGCGGCGCCGGCCAGGGCCGCAGCCTGGTCGTCTCCGTGGCCGTCCCGGACGCCGACCAGGCCCGGGGCCTGAGCCCCGCCGTCCCCGGCCTCGACGCCGCCGTCCTGCTCGTCCTGCTCGTCCTGCTCGTCCTGGGGTCCGGTGCCCCAGGCGAGGGCTCGGGCCCGGGCGGAGAGTGCGTGCCAGGGCATGCCGAGGTCCGTGAACAGCCCGGCCGCCTTCTCCAGTTCGGCGACGAAAGCGGCCCTGTTCTCCGCCGCGCCGTGCTGGGTCGCGCGGTGCTCGGCGAGCTCGGCCAGGAGCAGTTCCTCGGGGCCGAGGCGGTCGTCGTGGGCCGCGGAGCCGTCGGCGAGGCGCTCGTCGATCAGGGTCCACAGCCGCTCGTCCGAGGGGCGGCCCTCGGCGGCCAGGCGGCGGGCCTCGCGGACGAGGTCGGCAAAGTCCGCGGGCGGCTCGGCGACGGCGGCCGGGGCCGCAGCGGGGGCCGCGGGGGCGCTGGTCACGGACGGGACGGAGGTGCGCAGGCCGAGCGGCAGCGGCTCGTCGAGGAGCGGGCGCCGGGCGAGCCGGGCGCGGCGCGCGTCGCCGACGGCCGGCGTCCCGTTGCGCGCGTCGAAGGCGGCGGCGAGGCCGTCCGCCTCGGCGCGGACGTGGGCGAGCAGTTCGCCGGCCGTCCAGTTGCGGCCGGGCGGCCCGGCGACGACGGTGTCGGCGTGGCCGTCCTCGGTGAGCCGGGCGAGCAGCACCTCGACGCCGGTGAGGAACCCCAGGCGGTCCAGCGGGGCGCCGGTCGCCTCGAACAGCGGGCGGTTCTCGGCCAGGATCTCCAGGCCGCGCCCCTCGTTGCGGGAGAGGGCGCAGAACTCCAGGTGCAGGCCGACCTCCTCCTGCATGCCGGTGTTGCCGCGCACCCGCCGGTAGCCGGTGAGGTGGTGCGAGCGGGCCTCGTCGGCGCGGCCGGTGCGCAGCAGCGGCAGCAGGGCGCGTGCCTGGCTCAGTTGCGGTTCCTCGCTGCAGCTCTGGGCGCCGTCGAGGACCGGTCGCCAGCTGTCGAGGGCGGCGGCGTCGTCGCCGGAGGTCATCTGGTGCCAGGCGAGGTGCCGCGTCTCGCACGCCTCGCAGTCGCTGAGGTCGGTGCGCGGCCGGGTGGCCCACAGGTCGTACGCGTCGGCGAGTCCGGTGCCGGTGTGGGCGGCGACGTGGAAGCGCATCGCCGCCACCGGCTGCATGCCGTGCCCGGCGTCCGCGTACCGCTCGCGCATCCGGTCGATCCAGCCGTGGAGCGTGGCCAGCGGCACCTCGGGCACCTGGAGCAGTGAGGTGGTCACCCACTTGAAGCGCCAGAAGACCTGGTGGGCCTCGTACTGGTTGAAGGACTCGGGCGCGGTGTCCCAGAGCTTGAGCAGCCGGGCGAAGACGACGGGCGACTTGCGGTGTTCGCCGGTGAACTCGTACGCCGTCATCAGCTCCATGAGCGCGGTGACGAGCAGTTCGGGCTTGCCGGGCTCGTCGAGCGGCTCGGCGGCCTCGACGAGCTCCTCCGCGGTGACGGTGCGGTTCAGGCCGTGCGGGCGGTCGTGGTTCTCGCGCAGCGCCTCGAAGACGGCCTCGGGGGTGTCCAGCATCTACAGTTCCTTCGGGGACTCAGGCCCGGGCTCGGCCTGGCCGGGGTTGTGCATGGCGTGGGTGAGCAGGCCGATGAAGGCCCGGTTCAGCAGGGCGCTCTCGCTCGCCCGGAGCGGGCGGCGGCTGAGCAGCAGGGCCTGCCCGTAGAGCGCCTCGGCGGTGGTGACGGCCAGGCCCCGCTCGGTGATCGTGATCGCCTGCCGGACCAGCGGGTTCAGGTGGTTGAGGACGAGCTGGGCGCGCGGGGTCTCGTGGCGCAGGGAGCCGAGGATGTCGGCCCACAGGCCGTCGCTGTCGGCGGCGAGGTTCGACCGGGTGCGTTCGTGGCGCGCGTCGCGGTTGTCGAGGAGCAGCGCGGGCGCGGTGACGGGCTGGAAGTCGCGCAGCACGACGTCGCAGTCGTGGACGCCGACGGTCTCGCGGGCGACGGCGAGGAAGGCCGCGGCGCGCAGTTCGGCCGTCGGGTCGACGGCGTCGAGGTGGGCGGTGACGGTGGCCGGGTCGAGGTCGGTGACGGCCGTGCCGGGGCGGATCTCGGGCAGCCGGTGCACGAGGTCGCGGTCGTAGGTGTAGCCGCCGTTGACGACGCCGAGTCCGGCGGCCGAGGCGATCGGGGCGACCTGCCGGAACTCCTCGACGCTGCGGGTGACGAGCAGCGTCGGGTGGGTGCGGGCGAACTCCTCCAGGGTGACGTTGCCGTCGGTGGTCTCGAACGGCAACCACGGCAGCACGATCCGCAGCAGCTCGTCGTCGTAGCGGGCGAGCGCCTTGACGGCGAGGTGATGGGTGTCGATGAAGCGGTGCAGGAGGGCCGGGTCGCTGGCGGCGAGACCGGTGAGCCAGTCGCGGATGCGGTCGCCGAGCGCGTCGCGTACGGCGGACAGGGCGCCGTCCTCGTACAGGGACTCGCGGGAGGCGGTGGGCCGCAGGCTGGTGGTGTCGACGACGCAGCGGACGAAGAACGCCCAGTCCGGGAGGAGTTCGGGCGCCTGGTCGGTGAGCAGCATGCCCTTGAGGTGGACCCGGTGGCCGGCCCGCTGGGCGGGGCTGACGGCGGTCGGCAGCACGTAGGCGACACCGCGCAGCCCGGCGGCCGGGAGGTCGAGCTCGATGGTGTCGAGCGGGGTGAAGTCGAAGTGGGTGCGGCAGTAGTCGGTGAGGGCCTCCTTGCGGGCCAGCGGCGAGCGCTGGGTCCGCTCCCACGGGGGCGTCTCGTTGATCCGGTGGGTCTCGCCGCGCGGGCCGACGACGGTGACCTCGTGGCGGAGCAGTCCGCCGTAGTGCCGGGCGAGCGCGACGACCTGGTCGGGAGTGGTCCACTCGGCGTTGTCGGCGCGCGGGGTGAGCCGCACGGTGGTGCCGGGCTCGGGCACGGCGGAGGCCGGCAGGGTGCGAAGGGTGTAGCGGCCGTCGGAGTGGCCGCGCCATTCGACGGCGGGTGCCGCCGGGTCGGCGGCGGAGCGGCTGAGCACGGTGATCTCGTCGGCGACGACGAAGCAGGCGAGCAGGCCGATGCCGAACTGGCCGATGAACTCGCCGCGTGCCGCGTCGAGTCCGGCGCCGTCGAAGGCGCCGTCGGCGGTCCGCTTGGAGCTGCGGCCGATGGTCGCGAGGAAGCGGTGCACGTCGGCCTCGGTGAGACCGACGCCGGTGTCCGTGACCGTGAGGGTGTCCCCGGTGCGCACGGTGATGGTGCCGGGCGCGCCGGGGGCGAGCGCCTGGCGGGCGGTGATGGCGTCGACGGCGTTCTGCAGCAGCTCGCGGAGGTAGACGCGCGGGCTGGAGTAGAGGTGGTGGGAGAGCAGGTCGACGAGGCCGCGCAGGTCGACCTGGAAGGTGTGGGCGGTGTGGGCGGTCTCTGACGTCTCTGAGTGGGACACCTGGCGAAGTCTTTCGGTGAGCCCGTCCGACGCGGTGCGCGCGGCGGGCGGGACGGAACGGGTGGTGGGTGGGCGGGGTGCGGCGGTACGGGGTCGGGCGCGATGGGCGGTGGGTCACGGACCGTCGCGGCGGCCCCGGGCACGGACGCGAGTCCCGGAGCCGACCCCGGGGGGGCGGACCCGAGCCCCGGGAGCCACCCCCGGGCGCGGACTCCGGCCCCGGAGGCGAGCGCCGGGCGCGGACCCGGGCCCTGGAGACGCGCCCTGCCCGGAGGCGAGCCCGGGAGACGATCCCCGGCACGGACACGCGCACCGGAGACAGGCCCGGACCGGCGCGAGCCGGGTAACCGCCCCCGGACACGGGACCGGGCACGAGTCCGGAGGCGAGCTCCGGAGCGCCGGGCTCCGCACATCGAAGCCGGCTCTCGCCCACGGCCCTCAGCCCTCGCCCTCGGCCCTCGCCCTCGGCGCCTCGGCGCCCCGGCGCCTCGGCTCAGCGTCCGGCCGACGCGCGCAGCTTCTCGTAGGCCGCGGCCGGGTCGGAGCCGTTGAGGTAGTACCAGGGGAACTCGGTGACCTTGCCCTCGGTGGCCTCGAAGCACTCGCGCGCGGCGGCGCCGTCGCCCGCGAGCGCGAAGGCCATGGCGAAGGTGTTGAGGACCTGGAGCCAAGGGCCGCGGCGGACGAAGTCCGGGTGCCGGTACGAGTGGTCGGCGGCCCGGTTCAGGGACGCGAGGACCTCGGGCCGGCGTATGTACGCGGTGTCCGCGCCCTCGTCGAGGTCGAGCCACTGCTCGATGTGGCCGATCGCGACGAGCTGGCCGAGCGGTGTCCCGCCGGGCGCGCCGAAGGCGGACTCGTGGGCGAAGGCGTGCATCTGCTCGTGCGACCCGCCCCACTTCTCGCAGATCTGCTGGAGCTGCTGCTGGTGGGCGCGCAGGTGGTGCGGGGCGCGCCGCACGGTGGCCTCGAAGCGGCGGCGCGCGACGTCCTGGCCGACCTGCAGGCCGCGGCCGCTGACCTGGAGGGCGTACCAGGGCGAGATCCAGCCGGGCTCGCGCTCGGCGACCTCGTACAGCCACGCCTCGGCCTGGCGCAGCCGCTCGTGGAACACCTGGAACTGCTCGCGCGAGACGTGCTGGGCCCGCGCGCCGGTGCGGGCCTCCCAGCCCCAGCTGACGTACCGGAACCCGGCGACGAGCCGCGGCAGCGGGGCGTCCGGCTCCGCTTCGAGCACCCCGGCGATCCACCGCTCCACCCCGGCGGTCTCGCCGACGGCCCACAGCATGTCCGTCCGGTCCGCGCCGTCGGGCCGTGCGTCGAGCACCGCCCGCACCGTCTCCCAGTCGGCGGCCTCGGCGGCCACCCGGGCCCGCCACACGTCGGGATCTCCCGAGTCCTTCTGCACCTGCGCGACGGGCCGGCCGGTCCGTCTGATCAGCGTGCGCCCCCAGTCGCGGAGCAACGCCATGTCCCCACCCCTTGCTCGTTCGTTCGGGTGGGGTCAGTGAGCACCCCTCCCGGTGGAGTAGTGACTATCACGGGCGACCGACAATCGCACACGGGTATCCACAGCCCCGGCCACGGCGGACCGGGGTCTGGCCCCGGCCACGGCGGACCGGGGTCAGACGCCGAGGAAGCGCAGCACCGCGAGCACCCGGCGGTGGTCCGCCTCGACGTTGGGCAGGTCGAGCTTGGCCAGGATGTTGTTGATGTGCTTGGCGACGGTGCTCTCGCTCACCACCATCTGCTGGGCGATGCCCAGGTTGGAACGGCCGGACGCCATCAGTTCCAGGACCTCGCGCTCGCGTCCCGTCAGCCGCTCCAGCGGGTCCCTGCGGCGCCGCAGCAGCAGCTGGGAGACGACCTGCGGGTCGAGGGCCGTGCCGCCCGCGGTCACGCGGTGCAGGGCCTCGATGAACTCCTCGACGTCGGCGACGCGTTGCTTGAGCAGATAGCCGAGACCGGCCGTGTCCTTGGCGAGCAGGTCGGCGGCGTACTGCTCCTCGACGTACTGGGAGAGCAGCAACACCGCCGTGCCGGGCCACCGTTCCCGGATCGTCAGGGCGGCCCGTACCCCTTCCGAGCTGTGCCCGGGCGGCATGCGCACGTCGGTGACGGCGAGGTCGGGCCGGTGCTCCTCGACGGCGGCGAGCAGCCCGGGCTCGTCGCCGGCCTCGGCGACGACCTCGTAGCCCGCCATCTCCAGGACCTTGACGAGACCGACGCGCAGCAGCACGGAGTCCTCGGCGATCACCGCGCGCACGGCAGCTCCACCTCCACCCGGGTCGGACCGCCGACCGGACTGTCGATCGCGAAGGTGCCGTCCACGGAGGTGACCCGCTTGGCGAGGCCGGCCAGCCCCGTCCCACCGGACGGGTCGGCGCCGCCGGCCCCGTCGTCGGTGATCGTCAAGGACATCAGGTCTCCTCTTCTCTCGACCCACACCTCCACCTGGGAGGCGCGGGCGTGCTTGACCACGTTGGTCAGCGACTCGGACACGACGTAGTACGCGACGGCCTCCACGGCCGCCGAGGGACGCGGCTCGACCGCCACGGACAGCCGCACCGGTACGGGGAGGCGGGCGGCGAGCCCGGTGAGGGCGGCGTCCAGGCCGCGGTCCTCCAGGACGGCCGGGTGCAGGCCGCGGACCAGGTCCTGGAGCTCGGTGATGGCCTCCTTGGCCTCGCGGTGGGCCTCGGCGATGACCTGGAGGGCGCTGGGCAGATCGGTCACGGTGGCCTTGGCGATGCCGAGGTTGACCGCGAGCGACACCAGGCGCTGCTGTGCCCCGTCGTGCAGATCCCGTTCGATGCGCCGCCGTTCGAGGTCGGCCGCGTCGAGGACGCCGGCCCGGCTCTCGGAGAGGTCCTCGACCCGGCGCCGCAGCTCCTCGGCGCGGCCCGGGCCGAGCAGCTCGGTGGCCGCGAGGATGTCGAGGCGCACCAGGACTCCGGTCAGCCACATCACGGCGAGCAGCATCAGGAGGCCGACGCCGGAGATGTAGCCGTCCACGCCCAGGGCGGCGACCCGGCCGATCTTCGACTCGGGGGGCAGGGCGAAGATCCAGGCGGGGGCGAGAAGGGCGGCGAAGCCGACCGCCCACAGTGCGAGGAGCGTGGCGGTGCCGATCGCCACGAGCGGTCCGGCGACCAGGTGGTAGCTGAGCTGACGCTGTGTCACCGGCGAGGCGAGCCGGGCGCGGAGCCCCCCTCGCGGTGCGTCCTCGGGACTCGTCGCGGGCGGGATCGTCACCCCGAGCATGGTGCGGAACCGGTGCCGCTGCAGGGAGGTCAGCGGGCCGGCCGGGAGCACGCACCACGCGATCCAGAACGCGGTGAGGTGGAGGAGCGCGCCGACCGTCAGGAACGTGGTGCGCCCGCCGACCCGGGCCAGCCGGGCCCGTATTCCGGATGTCAGGGCCATGCCCGTCACGATATCCGGACGGACACGCAGCGCCGCACGTGCGCCCGCTCCGGCGGGCGGCCGCCCGCTCCGGCGGTCCTCACCGGGGGAAACCCGCGCCAGGCGAGCCGGGCGCACACCGCCGCCAGCGGCAGCTCCGCCACCACGGCCATGACGATCGCCCACACCAGGTCCTCGCCGGAGCCCGCGGTCATGATGTCGAACCAGGCGTCGACGACGAGCAGCGCGGCCCCGGCCGTCGCCGTGAGCGAGGCGCGGGCGTCCCGGCGCAGCAACAGCCGGCCCGTGCCGATCAGGGCCAGCGCCTCCAGGGCGTCGAGCCCGGTCCAGGTCCAGGCCCAGCGCGCCGCCTGCGCGGTGCCGGGCATGCCGACGTGCAGGTAGACCACCCAGGGGATCAGCGCGAGCCCGAACCCGATCAGGACCTGGCCGATGCGCCGCTCCGCTATCCGTACGACTCGGCCCATGGCGGCCCGCTCCCTCACGCGCTCGACGGGGGGAGCGAGCGGTTTCGGCGCGCTCCCCGGTACGTGATCGAGCATCGTCGGCCGGGAGTCCGGAAACCTCCACGCCGGTATCCGACTTCATGGTGGCACTAGCTTCACCATCGCGCCCGAGGCGGAGGCGCGGGCGGGAGACGGCGGAGGCGAAGAGGGCCGCCGCGCCGCCCGGGAGCGCGAGTTCGGCGAGGGCCACGCCGGCCGGAGAACTGGCCGCGGCGGACGGCGACCACACCGTGGCCTTCGCCGGCTACGAGGCGGAGATGCGGGCGTACGCGGAGGGCTGCCGCTCTGACGCGGCATCGGTCGTCAGTCGAGGCCCTCGACGATGCGGAAGTCGCGCTCGACGCCGTCGGCAAGTGCGGCCAGTGCCTCCTGATAGGCCGCACTCGCGCGGGCGGCGACCGCCTGTTCGAAGCTGTCGAACTCGACCAGGACGGTGCGCTCGGCGATTCCGGCGTCGTGCGCGACGACCAGGCCGCCGCGGGCGAGCGTCCGCCCGCCGGCGGCCCTGACGGCTGGACCGGCCAGCTTGTTGTAGGCGGCAAGCCGCTCAGGGTCTGCGATGGTGCGGTAGACGCTGACCCAGTAGCCCTTGGCCACGGTTACCTCCTGTGTGCGGAATCGGTGCTCAGATGCTTGCTCGGATCCATGCCTCATCGCGTGGCCCTGCGCACGATCGCCGCCTGGCCGCCGACTCGGATCCGGTGTCCCGCGCGGTCGCGGTGGACGGTCGCCGTGATGGTGGACGGGCTGCCGAGGTGGTCACCCATGTCGACGGCGAGGCGGTGTGTGCCGAACCCGGCGGCGTACGCTGCCAGGCAGGCCGTGCTGTTGGCGTTGGCGATGTCCTCGGGGACGCCGATCGACGGGGCGAACATGCGGGCTGCCGCTCGGCCGTGCCGGTCCGGGGGCGAGTAGGCGTAGCAGCCCAGCAGACCGTAGCGGTCGCAGGCAGCGCGTAACAGGGCCGAGTCCGGCGTGAGTTCGGCCAGTGCGGCGCGGGATCGGACGGGCAGCAGAAGTCTCGGCCGCCCGTTCGACGCCACGCGGGCGTCGCCGGCGACCGCGTCCTCCGTCAGTCCGAGGCCGCCTGCGACTGCCCTCAGTTCGGGTCCACCGGCGCTGCGCAGGCTGACCGGGCCCGGGTCGAACGACGCCGTCAGGCCGGCACCGTTCCGGCTTGTCCGACCGTCGAAGCGGCGGTGGGCCGTACGCAGGACGGCGCGGTAGTCGTGGTCGCCGCCTTCCCGTTCGGCGAGCACGGCGAGGGCGGCGACGGTGCCGTGTCCGCAGGCGGGCAGTTCGCCCTGGGCGGTGAAGAACCGCAGGGTGTACGCGGGCTGACGACGCTCGATTCCGGCCGCGCGGAGGAAGACGGCGTGCGACGTTCCCCACTGCGCGGGGATGCGGCGTCGCTCCTCGTCGGTGAACGGCGCGTCATCCAGGACGGCGGTCGGGCTGCCACCCGCGCCGTCTCGCTGACACGCGTCGACGACCACGACCTCGGACATGGCACCGGGCCGGTCCACACCAGCCTCCTCCGTTTCGATTTCCGAAGCGATCGCCGATGCTAGCGTGTCGGTATTCGAAGCATCAACACTGGAGGGCTGGACATCCCGACATGGCAACACCCAAACCCGGCAAGCCTGTTCGCGGCTCGACCACCGGCCGCCCCCTCATGGCCGCACTCGATCTGTTCGGGCGGCGATGGAGTCTGCGCATCCTGTGGGAGCTTCGCGCGGGTCCGCTCGGATTCCGCCCCCTGCAGAAGCGGTGCGACGACATGTCCTCCAGCGTGATGCGGCAGCGCCTGACCGAACTGCTGGACGCCCGGGTGATCCACCAACTACCGGACAGCCGCTACGAGCTCACCCCGCTGGGGCAGGAGGCGCGCCAGGCCCTGAACCCCCTCGCCCGCTGGGCGGAACGCTGGGCGGCCACGATCGACCCGCCAGGGGCGGACCACACCGACGACCAGTCCGCCGACGGCGTCTCTCAGGACCCGGCGGAGGAGCGTGCCCGGTCCCTGGGCAAGCCCCTGCGGTTCACCCACCCGGAAGTCGACCCCGACGTCTGACCGCCCCGTGCTGAGCACCGGCAGCGGCCGGCCTGAGGGCTTCGCCCGCCTGTCGCACACCGCTGTCCCAGCCTGATGGCAGCAGGCCGCGCCGCGGTGCCGTCGCGGTCCGGGGACGGTCTGGCCCCGGGCGCGGGGCAGGTGCTGTGATGACGTCCGTGCCCCCTTCCTCCGCGCCTTTCCCTCCCCCGTCCCCTTCCCCCTCCTCCTCCGCCATCGAGCGGGTGGCGCTGCTGCTCGCCGCCGAGTTCGGCCTGGTGCCCGAGTCGGTCGAGGAGGGTCCGTCCGGCACCGCGACCCGCAACTACCTCGCGACCACGCCCGACGCCCGGCGCTGGTTCGTCAAGACCTATCCCGCCGGCGCGGATCCCGAGCGGGCCGAGAGCGCCGCCCGGCTGAGCGAGTACGCCCGGCTGTGCCGGGTGCCGGTGGCCCGCGCGCGTGCCACGCTCGACGGCGACCGTCTCGTCGCCTCCTGGGGCGGGGCGACGGTCTCGGTGACGGAGTACGTCGCCGACGCGGTGACCGCCGACGGGCGGCTCACGGGACGCGCCTGGGAGGCCGTCGGCGAGGCGGTCGGGCGGCTCCACCGCGGACTCGCCCGCCATCCCTTCGGCCCGCCCCGACCGGCCGCCCGGGACCGGGCCGTCGACCCGGTACGCAGCCGGGCCCGCCTCTCGGAGCTCGTACGGCGCTACGAGGCGGAGCCGCCCCGCACCGGGTTCGAGCGGTGGGCGCTGGAGACGGCCCGCGAGCGGCTGGCCGGGCTGCCGGCGACGGAGCGGCTCCTGGAGCGGGTGCCGGACCGGATGCTCGCGCAGCTGGTGCACGGCGACCTGTCCGGTCCGAACGTGCTGCTGCGCGGCGAACGCGTCGCCGCCGTCATCGACTTCGCCCCGCCGGGCCTGCGCGGCCCGATGTGGGAACTGGGCCGGCTCGCCCTCGACCCGCGCACCGTGCTCGCCCACTCCGACTGGCCGGCCGGCCTCGGCCGGCTCGTCGCCGTCTACCACGACCTCCATCCGGGCGTGCCGGTCGCGGAGTTGGTGAGCGTGGTCCGGCTGACGGCCGCCTACCTGGGCTGCACCGTCTACCCGCTCAACACGGTCGTCGAGGGACTGGGCCCGGTCACCCCGTCCCTCGAGTCGTACGCCCGCGACCGCGTCCGGGCCGCGGCCGTGCTGCGCGACCGCCTCGACGAGGCGGAGGAGGTGCTGCGCGACGCCCTCGGCTAGCGGCGCCGGGGCGCTCGCCACCGCGGATCCCGTTCCTCCGCACCCCGGTGGACGGTCTTTCAGTTGTGAAGAATGCGAACGCAAGCGACCCCGCGATGACCGAAAGACCTCACTGCGCCTAGTCGTCGATCAGCCAAACCTGAGAGGTAACCAGCCAAAGTCGACCCATTTATCGCACGCATTCTCGCGGAATCCGGGAAATGGAAGTCCAAGTTCCACCCGTCGGAATCCGATCCCTTGATCACGGCCTTTTCGTGCCATAGCCTCGAAGGGAAGTGCCAACGGCATCTACCTACGGAGGTAAACCATGGCAAGTTCTTCCAATGACCGCGCTGCGGACACGGAATTCCCCGAGGTCGAGGTCCGGGTTTCCCCGGTGGCCGACCGGGCCCGCGCCACCTTCGCCAAGACCCACTCGCGTCCGAGCGTTCCGGACTTCGCGAAGCTGTTCGCCGATTCGGCGAAGTAGCCGGGACGGCGAAGTAGGTTAGCACCGAGTTACTGGATTCCGTGCGCACCGGGCCTCGCGGTTCGGTGCGCACGGAATCGCTCCACCGGGATTTTGTAGCGGCATGAGGGTGATTCAGGGAATATGACGACACTTTCCTCGCGGTTCGGCCGCGCCCTGTCGGGGGAACTCGGCCCGGATTTCTCCACGCATCAGGTCAGTAATGAAGTGGTATTTCGACACCTGGACCCCGCGCTCCTGGAGGACTGCTTCTCCTGGGCAGGACTGAACGAGATCCTTTCGCGGGGCTCCGCCGTGCCGGCCGACTTCTTTCTGTGCGCGGAGGGAAAGCGACTGCCCGAGCACCAGTACACGGTCTCCCTGGACGGACACCGGATCTTCGATCTGCCGCGGGTGTTCGCGCTCATGCGGGCCGGCACCACACTGATCATCGACTCCCTGGACCGCATCCATCCCGGTGTCCGGGCCGCGACCGACGACATCATGCGCATCACCGGTGAGACCGCGGCGTGCAACCTGTTCGTGACCTTCGACGACGCGCAGGCCTTCGACAGCCACTTCGACGAGGTCGACACGTTCGTCGTCCAGCTCCTCGGCACCAAGCACTGGAAGGTCCACGGCCCGTCCGAGGAGTTCCCGCTGCCCGAATACGGCGACAGCGATCCGGTGAACTGCCCCGACACCGTCCTGTTCGAGAAGACCCTGACGCCCGGGGACGTGATCCACGTGCCGCGGGGCTGGTGGCACACCGTCCGCGGGGGTGGTGACACCAGCCTGCACCTCACCTTCGCGTTCACCCGCCGTACCGGCTACGACTGGCTGCGTTGGGCCGCCCGTCAGGCGCTGTCCCGGCCGGAGATCCGCGAGAGCCTCGACCGCGCGGCGTCGCCCGAGGCGCACCGGGCCCAGCAGGAACGGATCATCGAGGCGTTCCTGGCCGAGGCGAAGAACATGCCCCTGGAGGACTTCTTCAGCGCGGAGCGCCGTGCCTCCGGCGGGCGCGACGTCGCGAGCCTGCCCTGGGACGTGAGCGGGGCCCGCCCGGCCGGGGAGGACGTGGTGGAGCTGGTGCCCGTCCTGTCTCCTCCGGTCCGCGTGGAGGGGGACCATGTCGTCGTCACGGCCGCCGACCAGGACTTCGCCCTGCCCGTGGGACACCACCCGGCGATCGAGGCGCTCGTCCGGGCCCGCCGGCTCACCGTCGCCGAACTGGCCGCGCAGGCCGGGGCGCCCGTGGCGTCCGTGTCCGCGCTGGTCGCGGCTCTGCTGCGGTGCCGACTGGTCACCGTCTCCGGCGCCGACGCCGCCCGCCGGGACAGCGAGCGTGACCGGTGACGGCCCCGATCCGTCCGGGCCTGGGCGCACTCGGCCTGCCCTCCGCCGACCTGAGCGTCGTGCTCGACGGGGAACTGACCGCCGACGCCGTCGTCGTGGGACTGCCCTTCGACGCCGGTGTACCGGGGGTTCCCGGCCAGCGCCACGGCCCGGAGATCTTCCGCAAGCTCAGCCCCGACCACGGCTGGTCCGTCGCCGAGGACGGTGCGCTGGGCGGGGTGATCGACCCGGTGACCCGCGGTCCGGTGCTGTCCGGCCGAAGAGTGTTCGACGTGGGCGATCTGGGCTCGGTGCCGATCGATCCACGGGTCGGCCGCGGCACCTACTACAAGACCCTCACCCGCCTCTCGGAGCAGCTCGCCGGCACGGGCACCGTCCCCGTCTTCATCGGCGGTGACCACAGCCTCTCCGCGCCGGCAGCCACCGGGGCGGCGGCCGTGCACGGCCCTCTGCGGTTCCTCTGCTTCGACGCGCACTGCGACTTCAGCGCCCGGCCGATGCCGGACGCCACCGACATCACCCACGCGGACTTCCTCGGCCACCTGTTCCAGACCGGCACGATCTCGGACGCGGAGCTGTACGGCGTACGGACGTACCTGCCCGCCGACTGCGGTCCGCTGCCGGAGGCCCTGCGCTGCGCCTACCCGTACGACCCGGGAGAGAGCGCGGCGGACCGGGACGACCGGCCGACGTACCTGTCGATCGACCTGGATGTCATCGAGCCGGCGGACTTTCCGGCCACCGGGCATCCGGAGGCCGGCGGCTACCGGCTGCGGGAACTCCTCGCCGCGGTCGAGCACGTCTGCCGGACACGGCGGGTGGTGGCGGTGGACATCGTCGAGGCACTCCAGGACGACCGGGAGAACCGGGCCACCAGCGCGACGATCTCGACTCTGGTCATGACATGCCTGCGGGCACTGCTCGAACACCCTCGGGAACGGGAGACGACCGAATGAGCACGGGCACGACGGCGGACACGACCGCACCTGGCGGGGAGGCGTCCGACGGTACGGGCATCCGCTCCCTGCACGGCTGGCAGCGGCGGCTGATAGCGGAGCACGACCGGCCCGACCTGCGGACCCTCGGCACGACCGTCACCGGCGTCAATGCGGGGGAGGGCGATGTCACCATCCGCGTCCACGAGGGCCGCACCTGGATCTACAAGGCGTGGCGCGGCGACCGCGGCGAGGAGACCCACCACCTCTACACCCCCGTCACCGGCCGCGTCCACGCCATCGGCCGGGACGAGGCGGAGGCACTCCAGGCGCAGGACTGGTCGGCGGTGCCGGCCGCGACGATCAGCCGTCTGACGTCCCTGGTCATGCCGTTCGAGGAGTCCGGCTGGCAATTCCCGGAACTCCCCGCCGACGCACGGGTGGACACACCGCGCGTCCGCGTCCTGATGCTCAACCCCACCGAGCAGTGCAACATCCGCTGCACGTACTGCTACTACGGCGGCGCGTACGCCGACACCCGCCCCCACCAGACCGCGTCGCCGCAGGCGGACATGGTGCGGGCCGCCATCGACCTGTTCGTGACCGGCGAGGAGAAGCTGGACTCCGCCCCGCGGGCCGTGTACTTCTTCGGCGGGGAACCACTCCTCGCGTTCGACGAGCTGAAGAAGGCCGTACTGGCTCTGGAGGATCGCAAGCGCGAGGTGGGAGCACGTCTGGAGAACCTCGTTCTCCAGGTGAATTCCAACGGCATGCTGCTGACCCCGAAGATCGTCGACTTCCTCGTCGAGCACGACATCTATCTCAACATCTCGATCGACGGCCCCAACCACGACCGCTACCGCGTCGACCGGCGGGGCAAGGGCACGCACGACCGGGTGCGCGAGCGCACCGACTGGCTCGCCGAGAACTGGCCCGAGTACTTCTCCTCGCGGGTCGCGCTCATCTGCGTCCTGTCGGCGCCGCTCGACGCGGCCGCCCTCTACCGGTACTTCGCCGAGTGGCCCACCGCGCACCGCGCCCTGGCGTGGGACTTCGACCTGATCCTGCCGGGCGGCGAGCAGTCCTACGCGGACTTCGAGCGCATGTTCGCCGAACAGCGCCGGGTATGGGACCTCTTCGTCCGCTCCCACCACCAGTCGTACCGGGAGCGCGAGCAGTCGGGGCGATACCACTTCGCCTTCAGCCACGGCTTCCTGCACCGCGCGTTCCACCGGGTGCTGAACCAGCCGGAACGCGACGGCGGTGCCCGCCTCGGGCATCTGCTCGGCATGCAACTCGTCCCCGGGAACGAGTACTTGGTCCTCGGATCCGACGGTACGCTCTACTCCTCCTACGAGTACCAGTCCCCGGACTTCGTGGTCGGCCACACCGACCGGGGGGTCGATCCGGTGGCCGGGGTCGAGCAGCTCGCCATGTTCCGCGACTCCGTCCAGGCCGGATCCTGCACCACCTGCTGGGCGGCGCCGCTGTGTACCGTGACGGTGCCGGAGGCCCCCTTCCGGCGGTCGGACTCCGCGGACGCGGTGCGCGAGAAGGTGACGGCCAAGCGGGCGAGGTGCATGTCGGAACGGGAGAACCTCCAGCAGGCGCTGCGCGCCCGCGTCGACATCGAGCAGGAGTACGGGAGCGAGGCCCTGGACGGACACCGGGACGACTGGAGCCGCCAGCGGATGGAGGTCGCGCGTGTCGATCCCTTCTACGCCTGAGGCATCCGCCGAGGCCGGCGACACCGACCTCCCCGAGCTGCTGTGCGCCGCCGAACCGGCCCTGTTGCGGGGAGCCGGCCGCCACTGGCCGGTCTTCGCCGCGCTGAGCGAAGAGAACCTGCGGGCCCACGCCGACCGACGGGTCGAGGCCGAGGACCGGGACCGCCGTCCGGTGAAGGTGTCCCTCGGGGAGGTCCTCGACGACATGCGGGACGCCCACCCGCGGGGCCTGTACCTGCGCCACCAGTCGCTGTCGCGGTTCGACCCGGCGCTGCCGGGCCTCGTACCGAAGGAGGTACGGCGCCTCAACTGGCTGCTGGCCCTGGAGGCCGACGCGCGCCCGGACTGGAGCTGGCTGATGATCGGCGCCGCGGGGACCAGCTCACCCCTGCACGTCGACGTGATGGCGAGCGCCGCCTGGAACCTGCTCTGTGCCGGCACCAAGCGGTGGACCTTCCACCCGCCGGAGCGGGCCGAGGAATGGCGGCTGCTCCCGCCCGGATGTGCGAGGGACAGCCATGACCGCACTCCCCGTGAGTTCGTGCAGCAGCCCGGCGACCTCGTCGTCACGCCCAGCGGATGGGCTCACGAGGTGCACAACGTCACCGGCTCGATCGCCGTCACCAGCAACTTCATCAACCGTTCCAACCTGGACTTCGCCCTGCGGTACTTCGACCTGGCCGGCGACACCGACGCGCACGACGTGCTCGCCGCGGTCGGCGCGGCCTTCGCGCAGGACAGCGAAGGCGGTGGCCGTTGAGCGGGCCCAGCCTGCCGTTCGAACTGCCCGCCGTGGGACTCGGCACCTGGCAGATGTGGGGCGAGGCCGCCGAGCGCGGCGTCCGCGACGCCATCGAGCTCGGCTACCGGCTGATCGACACGGCCGCCGCCTACCGCAACGAGGCGGCCGTCGGCGCGGGCATCCGCAGCAGCGGGGTCGACCCCGGCGAGCTGGTGATCGTCACCAAGTTCCCGGAGGAGGACGCGGGCCGCGAACGAGAGGTGCTCCGCACCAGCCTCGACCTCCTCGGCGTGGACCGGATCGACCTGTGGCTGATCCATGCCCCGTTGGACGCGGCGGGATCGCTGCGGATCTGGGAGCGGTTCATCGAGGCACGGGAGGAGGGGCTGGTCGGCGCCATCGGCGTGAGCAACTTCCTCCCGGAGCAGGTGGACGAGCTGATCAAGGCGTCCGGCGTGGTCCCCGCGGTGAACCAGATCGCCTTCGGCCCTCACCACTACGACGCGGACGTCGCCCCGCACCATGCCGGGCACGGCATCGCGATCCAGGCCCACAGCCCCTACAGCGAGAACGAACTGTCCCACCCGGTGCTGCGGGCGGTCGCCGACAGCCACGGGTGCACGGTGCGACAGGTCCTGCTGCGCTGGCACCGGGCCCACGGCGTTCCGGTCGTCGTCAAGTCCGTCTCCCGTACCCACCTGACCGAGAACCTGGACGCCGGCCACCCGCTCGACCCCGCGGAAGTGGCGGCCATCGACCGTCTGGGCATCAACCCCACCCCGGGACAGCGATCATGAGAGTTCAGCTGGACGCCGTACGGCGCTCCTACCAGGTACGGCGCCGTCCGGAGACGGGCTCGAAGCTGACCCGGCTCGTCCGCCGCGAACGCAGTGAGGTCGAGGCGCTGCGCGGCATCGACCTGCGGATCGAACCGGGCGAGTCCGTCGGCTACATCGGACTCAACGGCGCGGGCAAGTCCACGACGATGAAGCTGGTCGCGGGCATCCTGACCCCGACGGCGGGCCGGGTCACCGTGGACGGCCGGGACCCGCACGGTGAGCGCCGCGCACTCTCCGCCGACCTCGGATATCTGGCAGCCCAGCGCGCCAGCCTCTGGTGGGACCTGCCCGTCAAGGACTCGTACGAACTCATCCGGCGCGTCTACGGGATCGAACCGGCCCTGTTCCGCCGCCGCAGCGAGGAGTTGGTGGCACGGCTCGACATCGGCAAGCACCTGAACACCCCCGTACGCGAGCTGTCCCTCGGGAACAGAACCCGTGCGGAGCTCGTCGGGACCCTGCTCCACTCGCCGAAGCTGCTGCTCCTGGACGAACCCACGATCGGGCTCGACATCTTCGCGCGCGAGGCGATCTGCGGCCTCCTCAAGGACCTGCGCGAGACGGACGCGCCCACCATCCTGATGGCCAGCCACGACCTGCGGGACGTGGAGGCCGTCTGCGACCGCATCGTCATGATCGACGCGGGTCGGCTCGTCCACGACGGCAAGATCGCCGAGCTGCGCGGGCTAGGTGGTCGCACCCGCCGCCTGGTCGTCCACCATGCCGAAGGCCACACGCTGCCTTCCACGCCCGGTCTCGTCCCGGTGGGAGCTCCCGCGAGGACCGTCACCGCCTTCGAGTACGCCCAGGGCGAGCTCCCCCCGGAGATCCTCTCCGCGCTCTTCTCCGATCCGCTCGTCGACGACGTCCAGCTCGAGGCACCGACCCTGGAACAGCTCATCAAGAACCTGTACGGGAGGGCCGGCTGATGGAGCGGACGCGCCACTCCCTCCGTCCCCATCTGGCCGTGGCCCGCATGCAGATCAGGCTCTCCTTCCACTACCGGACCAGGGCCTTCTCCCAAGGGGTGGGCGCGCTGCTGCTGATCGGCCTCCAGGCCGCACTGTGGACGGCGGTGTACTCGGGTGCCGGCGACGCCGTCGCCGCCGACTGGCTGAGCCTGCGCCAGACCATGGTCTACGCCGCGGCGGGCACCATCTGGGTGCTGTGCCTGCCCAACCTCGGCCTTGCCCGCCAGCTCGAGGCGAAGATCAGGGACGGCCGGATCGTCACGGAACTGCTCATGCCGATGGGCTTCTTCAGTCAGTGGTTCTCCGCCGCCCTCGGCCGGTCCGTGGGCATCACCGCGCTGGTGGGCCTGCCCGCGGCGCTGGTCGGCGGTGCGCTCCTGCTGCCCTTCGACCTCGATGCCGGCTACGCCCTCCGGCTCGCGCTGACGAGCGCCATCGCCTTCGTCGTCCTCTTCAACCTCAGCTACATGATCGGGCTGTCGGCGTTCTTCATCCGCCGTGTCGAGGGCCTCAACGAGGTGCGCGAAGCGCTGCTGCTCCTGCTGGGCGGATCGATGATGCCGATCTCCCTCTATCCGGCCCCGCTGCGCGATCTCGTCGTGTGGACCCCGTTCGTGCACGGCTTCTACACCCCCCTCGGCACCCTGGTGAAGGACCCGTTCGTCGACGCACGCGTCATCACCATCGGGCTGGTCTGGGCCGTGTTGCTGACCGCCGCGAGCGCGCTGTTCACCTGGCGCGCCCTGCGAAAGCTGGTGATCGCCGGTGGCTGAGCGGCTCGCCGAGTTGAAGAAGTCCCTGGACGTCGCCTTCTTCGCGACCCGGATGAACTTCCGCAGTCATCTGGTGCACCCGGGCGAGGTGGTGCTCGCCAATCTGGGGGCCCTCGTCCAGGCGGTCTCCGGTGCCGCCGTGTTCATGCTGGCGCTCTCGACCACCGGGGCGATCCACGGCTGGACGCTCGCCCAGTGGGCCGTGCTCACCGGCTTCACGACCGTGGCCCGCGCCCTGTGGAACACCGTCTTCTTCGGCACCCTGGACATCCCCGACATGGTCCGCAGCGGCGAACTCGACCACTACCTCGTCCGCCCCACCAGCCCGCTGCTCCTCATCCTCTTCTCCAAGGTCGACACGGACGTCTGGATCGAGATCGTGATCGGCCTCGGCATGATGGGTGTGGCGCTCCAGGTCAGCGGCGCCGAACTCACCGCACAGGTCCTGCTGTTCATCCCCGTCGCCCTCCTCGGCGCGGCGCTCGTCTTCGCCGCCGTGCACCTGGCCGTCACCTCGCTGTCGTTCTGGCTGCGGCAGGACGCCATGCTTTCCACGCTGATCTGGCGGTTCGACAGTTTCGCCCAACTGCCGATGAGCTTCTATCCGAAGTGGGTCGTCGCCGTGTTCTCCACGGTCCTCCCCTTCGCCTTCGTCGGCTACTACCCGTGCCTCTACATCCTCGGCAAGACGGACTCGCCTCTCGTGTGGGCGTTCCCCCTCGCCGGCCCCCTGCTCATGATCCCCGCGGTCGTGCTGTGGCGACGCGGTCTCACCCGCTACTGCAGTACCGGCACCTGAGGAGCCCCGCAGTGAACCATCTCGACGCGTTCGAGCGCGACGGATACCTGGTCCTCGACCTCTTCTCGGCGGACGAGGTCGCGCGGATGAAACGGATGCTGTCCGCGCTCATCGACCCGCCGTCGTCCGGACGGCATCCCCGGCTGTACGTCCACGCCGCTTCGGAGAGTCCCTTGCCGCGACTCGACCCGTACAACCCGTACGCCGTCTGGAAGATCGTCAACACCCCGCTCGCCGGGGACGACTGGTACGCCCTCGTCCACGACCGGCGCGTCCTCGACGTCGTCGGCGAGCTCCTGGGTCCCGACATCAACTTCCACATGGGGTTCGCCCGGCTGCGTCCCTCCGGGCTGCGGGCCGAGGAAGGCTGGCACCGCGACCTCGACACCGACCGGCACACCCTGCCGGAACTGGTCACCGCGCTCATCTACCTCGACGACATGGACGCCGAGTCCGGTGCCACCCTGGTCTGGCCGGGCAGCCATCGCCACGACCGGCCGGCGCCCGACGACGACGAGGCCGTCGCGGTGCCGGCCCGCCCGGGCTCCGTCCTCTTCCTGCACTGTCTGACCGCGCACCGCGCCAGCACCAACCTCACGACGCGGCACCGCTCCATCCTGATCAACGAGTACAAGAGCGCCCGGACGACGGAGCTCAGCCCCAACGACGCCGCCTTCGGTGACCTGCCGCTCCGCAGAGGGGGACGGAACCTCGTGGAACTGTGACCCGGTCGAGGACTCAGACGGCCCGCGCCGCGCGGTCGGCCGCGCCCAGGCGGAGCGAGAGCACACCGGCCAGGAGCAGGATCGCGCCACCGGTCACCATGGGGACCGAGAGGTCGGTGTGCGCGGCGAGGAAGCCGCCGGTGGCCGAGCCGACGGGCATGATGCCCCAGGCGGCGAGGCGGTAGGCGCCGGCCGCCTTGCCGCGCAGTTCGTCGGGGACGAGTTCCTGGCGCTTCGCAGCGGTGAGGACGTTCCACATGACGACGGTCGCGCCGTTGAGGGCGAGGAGGGCGGCGACGGCGAACGGGTCGCGCACCGTCCCGGCGAGGAGGAAGGAGGCGCCGGCGCCGAAGACCGACACGGTCAGTGCGGCGCCCCAGCCGAAGCGCGCGCTGAGCCGGCTCGCGACGCCGCTGCCGACCAGGCTCCCGACAGCCGAGCCGGCGATCAGCCAGCCGTAGCCGGTGTCGGACAGGCCGAGGGTCCTGGTCGCGTAGAGGACGAGGACGGAGATGGCCATCGAGCCGGCCAGGCTGAGCAGCGCCACCATCAGGGTGAGGATGCGCAGCACGGGGTGGTGGAGGAGGAACGCGAGACCGGCGCGGATCTGGCCGAGCCAGCCGGTCGGCTCGGCATCCGGCCGCGGCTCGGCGCGGAAGCCGCCCGGGCCGGGCTTGATGCGCAGCAGCAGGGCCGCGCTGAGCAGGAAGCTGAGGGCGTCGACGAGGAAGGGCGAGTGGCGGTCCCAGGAGAACAGCCAGGCGCCGAGCACCGGTCCGGCGAAGCTCAGGTTGACGACGCTGGTGGCGAAGAGCCTGCTGTTGGCGCGTTCCAGCGAGTCCTTGGCGACGGTCGACGGGATCATCGCCTGGGACGCCGTGTCGTAGAACGTGTCGGTGACGCCGAGCAGGAAGGCGACGGCGTACAGCGTCACGGCCGTCAGTGCGTCGCTGAAGGCGAGGGCCAGGAAGCCGCCGACGAGCGCGAAGCGCAGCGCGTCGACACCGATCATCAGCCGGCGCCGGTCCACGCGGTCGGCGACCGCCCCGCCGACGAGCGCGAAGAGCAGCCAGGGCAGGCGCTCGAAGGTGGCGACGAGCGCCACCTGTCGCGGGTCGCCGGTGAGGGCCGCGGCCAACAGGGGCAGTGCGGTGATGCGGATGCCGTCGCCGATGCCGGAGACGGCGAACGCGCCCCAGAGCTTGCGGAACTCGGCGCTGAGCGGCCGGTCCGGCGCCGGGGCGGCGTCCGCGTCGTGCGTGTCGTGCGTGTCGTGCGCTGATGTCAACGTGCGGGCTCCAGGTCGGCAGCGTGGGCGCGCCGGTGAACGAAACCGTACATCTCCAGCTTGGCGAGGATCCGCTCGGTCTCGGCGGTCAGGCCCAGCTCCCAGACGCCGTGCGGGTCGTGGCCGCCGGCCAGGCCGAGGCCGTCCTCGCAGGCCAGCCAGAGCAGCCGGCCGAGACGGCCGAGGCGCAGGGCGTGGCCGGTCACGGTGGAGCTGAGCACGATGGTGGTCTCCTCCTCCACCTCGTGCACGCCGGGTTCGCGGACGAAGACGGGGCTTTCGGAGACCGTCGTGCCCGCCGAGGTCAGGGCGTCCGGCCAGGACGCCGGGTGGACGGAGTGGGCGGCCTCGCCGGCCAGGAAGCCGAAGCGGACGAGGAGGGCGACGAGTTCGGCGCCGGTGACGGTGACACCGACGACGCCGCTGCGCTCGAAGAGTCCGGCGAGCGCCTCCGCCGGGGTGGCGGTGCGCAGCAGGTCCAGGTCGACGGTGTCGGGGGCGTGGAGTTCGACGAACCGGTCGCCGATGGCCGCGTACAGGCCCCAGCGGACCAGCTCGCCCGCTTCGCCGGTCGCGCCGGTCGCGCCGGTCCACGGCAGCCGGCGGATCTCGGTGTGCGGGGCGAGGACCAGCGGTTCGCCGGGGGCGAGCGGGTTCTCGTCGCGGCCGCCGTTGGGCAGCAGCTGGGCGGCCTCGGCGCCGTTGCTGGCCCGTACGAAGGTGTACTCCTCGACGCCGGTGAGGGCCGCGGCCCGGCCGGGGCGGAACCACTGCTGGGCGGAGACCTCCAGCGGGCGCTGCACGTCCCGGCCGAAGAGCACGCTCTCCCGGGCGTCCATGCCGCGCTCGACCTCGTAGTCGTAGGTCAGGGCGAGGTCGTCGGACTCCGGCGGCAGGATGACCCGGACGCCGAACTTCTCCGGGTCGGTGGCGACCGGCGAGAAGGCGTCGAGGACGAACGGGGAGCCACCCCAGGTGCAGTGCTTGACGCCGAACTCGTCGGTGGCGCGGCGGATCGTGTTCTCCGCGAACTCCACGGTGTGCCGGGCCTCCTCCTCGGTCTCCCCGGGGAAGCCGTGGATGACGAAGAGGTGCACGGGCACGCCCGCCTTGAGCATCGCCTCGACGGTCGTGTCGATCGCGCCGACCTCGGTGTCCTTCTTCATCAGGTCGAGGACCCGCTGGACGTGCGACTCCAGGCCGAAGTTCATCCGGCGGCAGCCGGACGCGTAGAGCCGCTCGGCGAGGTCCTCGTCGAGGCCGCGGGCGAAGCGGGTCTCGCCGTACCAGTTGATGTCGGTCCCGCGCTTGATCAGTTCGTCGGCGACGGTGCCCAGGGACCGCAGGGTGAGGATCTCGTCGACGAACATGAAGTAGCGGGTGTTGTGCCGCTTGGCCAGCCACTCGATCTGGTCGACGGTGGTGCCGGCGCTGCGGCCGCGGTACTTGCCGGACGCGAACGGGATCGCGCAGAAGGCGCACTCCCAGGCGCAGCTGCGGGAGGCGAAGACCGGCAGGATGGGGCCGGGGGCGAAGTACTTGTCGAGCGGGTAGTCGTCGTAGTCGGGCGCCGGCAGCTGCTCGATGCGCACCTTGCGCGGCGGGTTCTTGCGCAGCCGGTCGCCGTCCATCCAGACCAGGCCGGGGACCTTGGCGAGCGCCTCGGGGCCGTCGGCCTCGAAGAGCATCGGCAGGGCGTCCTCGCCCTCGCTGTGCACGAAGTAGTCGACCATGTCGAAGAACGGGTGGCGTTCCGTCCAGCGGTCGATCATGCGGGTGGTGTAGTTGCCGCCGAGGACCACGCGGATGTCGGGGCGGCGTTCGCGCAGGATCTTGACGAAGGTGAGGGCGGCGATCAGCTGGGTGTCGGCGGAGACGCTGACGCCGACGAGGTCCAGGTCCGGGTCGTCGAGCAGGTCCGCCGGCATGCAGTGCTCGAACGCCCAGCGGTACACGTTGCGTTCGCGGTCCACGACGGCGTCGAGGACCTGCCGCGACGAACGCGCCGAGTAGTACAGGTCGTTGGCGACCAGGTCGAACTCGTGGCCCGGAAAGGCGGCGGAGACGCACCACATGGCGTTGCGGACCACGAGCCGGGCCTGGGCGTGCCGGGCCTCGTCGTGCAGGGCGTGCTCGTCCCGGAGGACCCGCTTGGCCTCTTCGATGAGCTCGATCGTCGGTTCCAGGACCAGCCGGGCGCGTTCCTGCGTACGGCGCTGCTCCTCGTCGCCCGCCCAGTCGCGCTGGATGCGCGGGGCCATGGCGCGCAGTCCGTCGGCGCCGAGGAGCCAGTTCACGGACTCGATGCCGAGGTCGTAGGCGCTGACCCGGTGCCCGCGTTCGCGCATGCAGGCGGTGAGCAGGGGGACGGCGAGGTGGGGGGCGTACGCGTTCCACAGCGGCGGGTTGACCAGCAGGGCGCGTTTCGTCTTCAACTGCATGACCGGTGCACGCTTTCATTCATCGGGGTCGCTGGGTGAGCGGTGGACGCGTGCGGGCCGAGGGGGTCCGGAAACCCCCTGGTGCCCGAGCAGAAGGGGATGTGCGAGGAAGCCGCGCACACGGGGTGCGCGTGTGTCATCAGACCTCGGGGGTCTGCGGGGCAGGCATCGCGGCGTACTGCGCGACCTGCGGGGTACCGTCGGGCTCGATCGCGTCGACCAGCAGGTCGGCGTCGGTGGCGCCGGCGAGGGCGGCCTTGAGCTCCTCGATGAGGGTACGGCTCATGACGATCACCTCCTTTCCTGTGGTGTACCGGGTGCGTGACCCGGCCTCAGGTGGTGCCGGTGGTGCTGTTGGTGGTGCTGTTGGTGGTGCTGATCCTGCGCACGAGCCCCTTCTGCTCGAGCTGGTTCAGACCCTCTTCGAGATCGCCGAGGGCCTGGTCTTTGGTCTGTGTGGCGGCGACGGCGCTGACGAACTGGTCAGCGACCTCCTGGTGCGTCGCTCCGTCACACAGGGCGAAAATCAGCCAGGTCTTGGTGTTGAGGAGGAAGACGTTGGGCTGGTCCTCGGTGTAGACGAGCAGGCTGTGCTCGCCGGGGACGGGCCGGGTGATCACGCGGTTGTGCTGGTAGACCTGGTTCATGCCGCGCTCCGCGCCTTGAGGTGGTCGGTCAGTACGGAGTCCAGCCACCGCAGGAAGGCGACGCCGGATCCGCCGGCGTGGGCCTCGCCGAGCGGCAGCAGATCGGCGCCGAGCAGCCGCGCCCGCTCCCCGCAGGACCGGGCCGACTCCTCGACCTGCCCGCGGGTGTAGTGCCGCCACAGGGCGCTGTCGTCGGGCAGTGCGGCGAGCGTGGAGTAGAACACCGCGAGGTGTACGTAGACGTGGTAGGCCGCCAGTGCCCGGTCGAACGGCCAGCTCTCCCGGCCCTCGTGCCAGGCCGGCTCGACGTGGGCGATGGTGTCCTTGTCGTAGCCGGCGCCGAGGATCGAGAAGCCGACGTACATGTCGTAGAGCTTGCTGTGCACTCCTTCGTGCAGCAGCGCCTCGGCCGCCCGCAGCGGGTCCGTGAGGCAACCGCGCGAGACGAACACGGCCGAGGGCACGTCCTTGGTCGACGCGCTGAAGAACGGCCTTTCCCCGTCGACCGCGGCGAGCAGCGAGAAATGCGGTCGAATGCTTTCCACGAGTTCCGGCACGTATTCCTGGAGAATTCCCCAGCCGGCGGCGGCGGTTTCCGTCTCGGCCGGAGTCATTCCCACGATGTCGTAGTGCTCGGGGGTACCGTCCGGAGTGAGCCCGGCAAGGAATATCTCATGGAACTCGTTCAGCCACGGGTCACGGAAATCCGTGTCCACCAGGATTTCGAGTCCGGTGTCCGCGAGCGGCGCGAATCCGGGGCGCGGGAAGGCTCCCGCGGCGTCGTACGCGAAGGTGTCGACGAACGGTTCGATGCGGCGCCCGAGTTCGTCCCAGTCGACGGTCCGGCTGCGCGCCATCGTCAGTCGTGCCTGGTCGATGCGGCGGCGCAGCACGGTGTCGTGCAGCACCCGGCCGGCCGCGGCGCCCTCCACGGACAGTGGCCCGAGGAACTCGCCCACGCGTCCGGGAATCCGCTCCGCGCCGATCTGCGCCAGGAATTGGTAGGTGGCGTGCGCGCGATTGCGAATGCGCCCGGCGGAACCGTAGGGCTCGTCCCCGGCCAGCCTGCGGCGGAGGGAGGAAATACTCCCGACTTCTTCCGGTCCGACGACAGCCACACCAACCCCCGTAGTTCGCGGTTCCGCTTCTCGGCTCGACGTGACTTTATGCAGGCGCGAAGTGGCCGATCAAGAGCGCCCCACCCCTCAGGTAGCTGCACCGGTGCAACAACATGCGGCCCCCACAAGTCGCCACATAGCGGCGCGATGTCATTCCATAGCGGACACCGCTCGCGGTGGACGGGCGGAGCGGGGGCGGTGGCGGTCCGGCCCGGCCCGGCCCGCGCCGATCGATCGGGTGGCGCGGTCCGCCGAACGGGAACCGCGCGAGGTGCTCGTGGGCCACGATGGGGAGGAACGCGGCCCGTCCTCGACGATCGGAGAGTTCCGTGACCACCACCAGCGCGACATCTGACGAGGAGTACGGCGCCGCGCGCGCCGCCGCGGCACTGTGGACCGGGACTTCGGTGCTCGTCACCGACGTGCGCGGGCGGGTCCTGGTGCAGCACGTCGACTACCGGCCGACCTGTCTGCTGCCCGGCGGTGCCGTGGATCCGGGCGAGGCGCCTTCGCGTGCCGCGGCCCGTGAGCTGTGGGAGGAGCTCGGCGTCACGGCGGTCGTCGACCGGGCCCTGGCCGTGGACTGGGTGTCGCGGGAGGCGTTGGGCGCTCCGGCGGCGCTGCGGTTCCCGGGCGAGATCCTTTACGTGTACGACGGCGGCACCTGGGACGAGGCCCGGATCGGCGCCGTACGGCTGCCGGAGAGCGAGATCGAGAGCATCGAGTTCGTGGAGCCGGCCCGGCTCCCCGAGCTGATGGCCCCCGGGGACGCGCGCCGTGCGCTGTCCGCGCTCCGGGCCCGGATCAACGCGAGCGGCCCCGCCGTCCTGGAGGACGGCCGCCCCCTGTCCCCCACCGTGCTCGACCGCCTCGCCGTACTGTCGACCCCGCGCACCGCGGGACCGGTCCCGGAAGGCGGGACGGTGGGCCGGTCCCCTGTATGGGCCTTCGCGCCGGACGGCCGCGTCCTCGTCCGGCTCGACCCGGCCACGGGCGCGGCCACCTTGCCCGAAACCGCCGTGGAGACGGAAGGCCCGCCGGAGGACCCGTACGAGCGCGCGCCGCACGCGGTGCGCTTCACCGGCTCCGAGCCCGTCGGGAAGGGCACCGCGCGGATCCTCGCCACCCCCGAGCAGGCCCTGTCCCTGTTCGACCACCCCCCGGCGGCGGGGGCCCGGCTGCTCGCCGCCGTCCACGACGCCCGCGAACGCCTCGGCATCCCGAGGGCCGCCCCGCAGCCCGTCACCGAACTCCCCTCGCCGGGCACGCCGTGCTGACCGGCCCTGCCGTCGAGTTCCTCGACACGGACGGCATCACCTTCGTCGAGCACGCCGCGCCCGTGCTCACGCCCCGGGAGCGGAGCGAGGTGGACCGGATCTGGGCGGAGACGACGGCGCGCAACCCCGCCGCGTTCGACGGGCGGGTGGTGGCGAGTCTCGGCGTGGAACGGCGCGGGGCCGAGCCGTTGGTGGTGCGGTGGGCGGCGGTGTCGTACCGGATGCGGGGGCTGCGGTCGCTGCGGGCGGCCGAGCGGGTGCCCGGCTCGGTGTTCGTGACCGTGCTGCTGCCGGCGGAGGACGGGCTCGTGGTCGGGCGCGGCTCCACGGCGACGGCGGCGCCGGGGCGGTGGACTTTGCCGGGCGGAGCGGTCGAACCACCGGTGGCCGGCGAGGCCTTGGACATGACGGCGCTGCGCGGCCATGCGGCGCGGGAGCTGGTGGAGGAGACCGGGGTGGAGGTGCCGGACGCACAGCTGGAGCTGTGGGGCCTGACCCGTGGGCGGCGCTTCGGGAGCCTCGGATTCCATTTCCTCGCGCCACCGCTCCCCGGCGCACTCGTCCGCCGCCGCCACGCTGCCCTTGCCCGTACGCTGGGTACTGGTGGTACTGAAGTGGAGCTGGACACGCTCGCGTTCGTACGGTCGACGGCCGCGGCCGAGCGGCTCGGTCCGGGCGCGGACTATCTGCCGCAGGTCCTTGACCGGTACTTCTTGATGACGGGAAGGTCTGCGACGAGGATGCCGGGGTCGTCGACGAACTGGGGGTGACGCCGTGGGACTCGGGACGATCGCGGTCACGGGCGCGGCTGGGCGGATCGGGACCGTGGTGCGGGAGGCGCTGCGGGCGGAGGCCGAACGCCTGGTGCTGCTCGATCGGGTGGCGCTACGGGCGGAGGCCGCGAACGAGGAGGCGCGGACGGTCGATCTGCGGGACGGCGCAGCGGTGGCGGCGGCGCTCGCCGGGGTCGACGCGGTCGTGCACCTCGGCGGCGTGCCGGACGAGGCGCCGCTGCCGGACCTCCTCGAGGCGAACGTCCTGGGCACCCATCACGTCCTGGAGGCCGCCCGCCGGCACGGCATCGGCCGGGTGGTGCTCGCGAGCAGCAACCGGGTCACCGGCTTCTATCCGGCCGGGCACACGACGGGGCCGCGGGACCCGGTGCGGCCGGACGGGCTCTACGGGGTGAGCAAGGCGGCCCTGGAGGCCCTCGGGCAGTTGTACGCCGACAAGTTCGGGCTCTCGGTGATCTGTCTGCGCATCGGCAGCTTCGAGCCCGCGCCGGGCGAGGCCCGCCATCTGGCGACCTGGCTGAGCCCGCGCGACGCCGTCGGTTTCGTACGGGCGGCGCTGACCGCCCCGCCGAGCACCCGGTTCGCCACGGCGTACGCCGTGTCCGCCAACGCGCGCCGCTTCTGGGAGCTGCCCGATCCGGCCGTCCTCGACTACGTCCCCCTGGACGACGCCGAGCACCACGCGGCCGGCGTCCCGGACGCGGACCTCCCGGCCGACCCGGCCGCGCCGCAGGCGGGCCCGTACGCGCTGCCCGAGTTCACCCTCCGGCACATCCGGTAGTCGGGCCGGGCCGGCGCCCGGCACGGTCACCAGCCGAAGCGGCGGTCGACGACCGCGGCGAACTCCTCGTACGTCAGCACCTTGTCCCCGTTCGCGTCGGCCTCGTCGAAGAGCGCCGAGGAGTCGTCGGCGTCGCCCACTCCCCACGCGGGGATCATGCCCCGGGCGACGAGGGTGGGGCCCTTCTCGCGGAGGGCACGGATGACCTCGACACGGGTCAGGGTGCCGTCCCGCTCCAGGTCGAGGGCGTCGAAGAGGGCGCGGGCCTGCTCGCTCATGGCTGGTCCTGTTCCTCGCGGGGTGCTGTGGTGCTCGGTCGGGTTGCGGTGGGAAGGACGCGGGAGCCGCCGGGCCGGTTGACCGGACCGGGGCCCGAAACGCGAAGTGGTGGACGGGTTCGATGCCCGTCCACCACTTCGTCGACAAACCTGTCGTGTCCGAGGGGGGACTTGAACCCCCACGCCCGATAAAGGGCACTAGCACCTCAAGCTAGCGCGTCTGCCATTCCGCCACCCGGACTAGGTGTGCGCCACTCGCGGGGTTCTTGTCCCCGCGGCGACAAGAACTAATCTACCAGGGGTTTCGCCTGCTCTTCACCCGGGTATCGGGTGCCCCGCGGCTCACCCTCGCGGCCGCCGCTCGGGCGGCAGAACCACCGCGAAGCCGGGGCCCCGGTCGATCCAGCCGGCGAGCGCCCGGCCCTCGGCCGCCGCCGAGTCGGAGCCGGGCAGACGCGGCCCGGATCGGTGGGCCGCTTGCCATACTGCTGCGATGCCGATGTCACCGCGCGCCACCGGGCAGGGAGCACCCGTCCTCTTCATACGGTTCCAGGGCACGACCCGCAGCCCGCGCGGCCACTTCCCCGGGGTGTTCGCCCTGGCCAACGGGCTGGCCCGGGAGGGCCTGCTCAGCGCCGAGGAGCACCGCTTCTGGCGCGCGGCGAACGACTGGTACGACGCCGCCTACCCCGATCCGTCGGCCACGGACCCGACGGTGTACGACCCCGAGCTGCACCCCGGTGCCGTCGCCTGGTTCAAGGCGACGGCCCGGCACCTGCTCGACCGGGTGCCGGGCTATCTGGACCTGCTGGCGGCGCACGGGGTGGCGTGCGTGCGCGTCGAGTCGTCGGATCCCGGGCGGGTCGTCTACGAGGACGAGGTGCAGGTCGTCGCCGTGCCCTGGGAGCCGTACCGGCCCACGCGCTGACGGCGGCGGCGCCGGCGTCACTCCGGCAGGCTCGTGTCTTGCGGCAGGCTGATGCCGAAGGCGTCGCGGAGGACCCGCAGCACCTCGTCGGTGTCGGCGAGCTCGCGCGTCTCCCGGGCGCCGTCGGGGGCCGTCTCGGTGAGGCGGCGGCCGGTGAGGGAGAGGTGGGTGCCGTCGGCGAGGGCGCGCTGGGCGTAGACGGCGCGGGCGAAGGGGGAGCGCGGGTTGGTGGCGATGTGCCAGTTGATGACCTCGTAGTCGCAGGCCTCGAAGGGCTCGACCGTGAAGGAGTACTGGTCTTCCCAGGTGTCGTCCTGCGGCACGTACGTCAGGAGCTTCCACAGCTCCAGCGGACCGTCGTGCGGCTCCTGGACGAGGCGGTGGTGGCGCGGCAGGTCGTGCAGTTCCGCGCCGGCGATCAGCGGGATCGGTTCGAGGAGGGCGCCGATGCTGCCGAAGCCGACGTCCGTCACGAACGGCACCGGCTCACCGGGGACCTGAGTGAGCATCAGCATGTGCGTGCGGGGCCGGATCTCGCCCGGCTTCGCGCCGACGAGGACGCGCGCGGTGAGCAGCGTGACCCGGAAGCCCAGCGCGGTGAGCGCGGCGGCGAGCAGGGTGTTCTGCTCGTAGCAGTAGCCACCGCGCTCGCCGTGGACGAGCTTGGCCTCCAGGTCCGCCAGGGCGAGCGAGGGCGCGCTGCCGAGGACGGGGTCGAGGTTCTCGAAGGGAATGCCCAGCATGTGCGCGCGGTGGACGGCACGCAGCGTGTCGACGGTGGGGGGATGCCCTCCGGGGAGCCCGATGCGGGTGAGGTAGGCGTGGAGGTCGATGATCATGACGCCACCCTACGGAGCCGCCCGCCGTTCGCGCCGGGGATTGCCCATGCCCCGCGCCCACCCGTGCCCCGCCAGCCGCGCGCCGCACCCCCCACGCCCGCACCCACGCCCACGTCCCACCGTCCAGCGCCCCCCGCCACCCCCACGCCCCGGCTCTACGCCTCCGCCGCCTCCTTCGCGATCTGCTCGAACTGCGCACCCATCGCCTCCGCGAGCGCCTGCGCCGCCGACAACGGGCGGACCATCACCGTGAAGTCGTCGATCTTCCCCTCCTCGTCGAAGTGGAGGAAGTCGCAGCCCTGGATGGTGCGTCCACCGACAGTGGCGGTGAAGACGAGGGCGTGGTCGCGTCCGCCGACGTCGGCGATCTCGCGTACGTACGTGAAGTCCTCGAAGACCCGCATCACACCGCGCAGGATCGCCGCGGTGACGGCCTTTCCGAGGTACGGCCGGAAGGCGACGGGGCTGGTGAAGACGACGTTCTCGGCGAGCTGTGCCTCGATGGCGGCGGCGTCGCGGTCCTCTACGGCCTTGCGAAAGGGGTGCATGCTCCTGCTCCGTCCCACGGTGCGAGTATGGACTACTTACTCAATAAATTGAATAGGTGCGCACGAGACTAGAGAGGCGCGTCGAACCTGTCCAGGGACCGCCCGGCCGTGTGCCCCGTCACATTGACCACCCGCCGCCACGTAGGCTCACGACGGCGCGGCCCATGCGACGAGGAGGACCCCATGAACGCCACCGAGGAAGCCGAGCAGCGTCTGGACGCGGTCGACGTCCTCAACGCGAAGCGGACGCTGGTCCAACTACTGGCCCGGGCCGGAGTCTGGTCCGGCGACGCGGAGCAGCTCATCGGCCTGGTCGAGGCCGGCGCGCTCGCGCTCGCCCACGACGAACTCGCCGCCCTCGCCGGGCGCGCACCCGAGGGCAAGGACGAGCCCTACGCCACCGGCTGGGCCGACGGCGCCACCGCGGCCACCGCCGAACTCGCCGCGCTCGCCGAGCGGACCCTGCGCGCGACCGTCGGGCACGAGCCGTCCGCGGCGACCACCGGCCCCCGGTCGCCCGTGTCGCGGATGGAGGTCGAGCGGGCGAAGGTCGCGGTGCTCCCGCTCCACCTCTCCTTCACCGCCGAGTCCGACCTCGACCCCGAGGTCTCCGAGCAGATCCTGACCGCCGTCCTCGGCACGATGACCGCCCGGCGCCGGGCCGGTTACGCGGGCCGGCTCACCGAGTTCGCCTCGACCCACCGTGCCCATGTGGAGCGGATGTACGCGGAGTTCGGCCCGGGCAGCCCGATCGCGATCCACGGCCGCTACACGCTGCTCCACTCCCCCACCAGCATCGCGGTCCTGGAGCGTCTGGTCACGGACGAGGAGCCGCTGCGCGAGGAATGGGACGCGGCCGAACTGCCGCCGGCCTGGCTGGACGGCCTGCTGACCGCCTGGGAGTCCACGGCCTGAGCGGCCCGGGCGGCCGCAGCCCCGACTCTCGCCAGGCCCGACCCGACCCGGGCAGCCGAAGCCCCGACTCGCGCCCGGCCCGACCCAGCCCGGGCCGGGCGCCGACGCCGACTGCCGCCCGACCCGGCCGCCCCCGCGAACCGCGCGTCTACTATGACCCCCACGACAAGTCGGTGGAGCGGAGAGGAAATCGGGCCCATGCGGCGGCTGGGGGATCTCGAAGCGGAGATCATGGACCGCTTCTGGCGGTGGAACCGCCCGGCCACGGTGCGCGAGATCGTCGACGACATCAACCGGCACCGGGAGGTCGCGTACACCACCGTGACGACCGTGACCACGATCCTCTTCCACAAGGACTACCTCACCCGGGCCCGCGACGGCCGGGTCTGGGTGTACCGGGCCGCGGCCACCCGCGAGGCGTACGCGGCGGCCCTGATGGAGGACGGCCTGGACGCCAGCGAGGACCGGCCGGCCGCGCTCGTCCGCTTCGTGGAGAACCTCGACGAGGGTGAAATCGCCGCGCTCCGCGAGGCGTTGCGCACGATCGGCGGCCGGGCCCCGGCAGCGGAGTGACGGGGTGAAGGCGGCCCCCGCCCTCCCCACGTACGCCCTTGCCGGCCCCGCTGGGGAGCCGCTGGGCGAGCCTGGCCACGATCGCCCTGGACCCGGCCGTGCGCGAGGCCCGGATCCTGGACGGTACGCCGGCGGAGCACGGGTCGCGGCCGTGGACGACGCTGCGGGCGTGAGAAGGGGACGGGGTACGGGTCAGAGCTGACCGGGCCCCGCGCCGGTCCCCGCCCCCGGACGGGCCCGGACCGTCAGGCCGCCCACCAGCGCGGCGAGCAGCGCCGCGCCCGCGGCCCACCACAGGCTCGTGTTGTTGGCACCGAGCACCGCCTCGCCGTAGCCGGATCCACCGCCATCGTGCCCGACCTCGGCGAGCTGGGCCACGATGGCGCTGTTGAGCACGGCTCCGCCGATCGCCTCGCCGAGCTGCCCGGCGGAGCCGGCGGCGCCCGCCGCACCGCCGGTCAGCGGCCGGGCGATCCCCTCGGTGAGGACGGCGTAGAGCGGCATGTAGGCGAGGCCGGTGCCGAAGCCGACGAGGAGCAGGGCGGGCAGGAGTTGGCCGGCGTACTCTCCGGGGGTCTGGAAGAACACGAGGAACGCGATCCCGGCGGCCGTCAGTCCCGCGCCCGTGGCGATGAGGAAGCCGGAGGCGCTGGGCTGCTGGATCCTGGCGGCGACCGCCGTGGCCGCGACGACCTGGGCCACGACCGCGGGCAGCACGAAGAGCCCGGCCTGCATCGGGGAGTAGCCGTAGCCGGTCTGGAGCCGGAAGACGAGCGCCGAGTACATGATCACCGTCCCGACGCCGAGCAGCAGCAGGGTGACGAGCGCCCCGGCACGACGGGGATCCGTCAGCATCCGGGGTGTCATCAGCGGGCTCGCCGTCCACGTCTGCCACCACAGGAAGAGCACGAGGAGCGCGAGGCCGACCACGCCGAGGACCACGGCCAGGACGTCGGTCCAGCCCATCGTGCCGAACCGTTCGAATGCGTAGACGAGCAGGACGAGCCCGGCGGAGCCGAACAGCAGGCCGGGCACGTCGAGACGGGCTCCGGCGCCGGGTGCGGGGCGCTCGGCCGCGAGCGAGAGGACGCCGACGAGAGCGGCGACGGCCAGCGGAACGGTCGCGTATTCGGACATGCGCCAGGAGGCCAGCTCGAGGAGCGTCCCGCCGGCCCAGATCCCGAGGAACGTGCCGGCGCCGATGACGGCCGCGTAGACGCCGAAGGCCGTACGGCGTTCCCGCGGGTCGGTGAAGGCGGCGGCGACCAGGGACAGCGCGGCCGATGTCAACAGCGCGGCGGAGGCGCCCTGGAGGCCGCGGGCCCCGATCAGCAGCCCCTCGCTGCCGGCCGAGCCGCCGAGTGCGGAGGCCACCATGAAGCCGGCGAGGCCGATGACCAGGGTCTTCTTGCGCCCGAGGAGGTCGGCGAGATGCCCGCCGAGCAGCAGCAGTCCGGCGAGCGCGACGACGTAGACCCGGAACACCAGGCCCAGCCCGTCGGTTTCGAGCCGGAGGTCCATCTGGATGGCGGGGATCGCCATGTTCAGCTGTGTCGCTTCGAAGGGCACGAGGAACGTCACCAGGCAGGCCACCACGAGCGCCAGCCATCTGCGCGGATACGGGGGTTCCGCGTCCTGCGGCTGCCAGGGCGGGGCGCCGTACCCGGGCGCGCCGTACCCGGGGGCCGTCGGGGCGTAGGGGGCCGCGCCCCCGTATCCGGGCGCGGTCGGCGCGTACGCGGGCAGCGGAGGCACGGGCGCCGGCTGCTGCGCGAGCGCGAGGCGGGGGTCGGGCTGCGCCGGGACGCCGGGCGGCGCCGGCGGTGCGAAGTCCAGCAACTCGGCGGCATGACGGCCGAGTTGGGCGAGCACGGATCCCGGAAGCCATTCCGCCGGCAGGTCCTCGGCCGTGCGCTCGGCCACCTCGCGGGGCGTGGGCCGGGCGGCCGGGTCCTTCGCCAGGCAGACCCGTACGAGGTCGACCAGCGACTCCGGTACGCCGGTGAGGTCCGGCTCCTCCTCAGCGACGCGGAACAGGTGGGCGTTGAGCCCGGTGTCGGTGGCGCCGAAGAGATGGCGTCCGGTCGCCGCGTACACGAGGACCGCGCCCAGGCAGAACACGTCGCTGGCCGGGGTGAGTTCGAGGCCGCGGACCTGTTCCGGCGACATGAAGCCGGGCGAGCCGATCAGCATGCCGGTGCGGGTGTGCAGGCTGTCCCCGGCGAGGCTGTCCATCGCGCGGGCGATGCCGAAGTCGATGACGCGGGGGCCGTCGACGGTGACGAGGACGTTCGACGGCTTGAGGTCGCGGTGGATCAGGCCGGCCGCGTGGACGGCGCCGAGGGCGAGGGCGAGCCGGTTGGCCAGGGCGCGTACGGAGGGTTCGGGCAGCGGCCCGAAGTCGTCCGCCACGACGGTGTGCAGGTCGGGGCCCGGGATGTACTGGGTCGCGACCCACGGCACGGCGGCCTCGGGGTCGGCGTCGAGCACCGCCGCGGTCCAGGCGCCGCCCACGAGCCGCGCGGCGGCCACTTCGCGGGCGAAACGTCTGCGGAATTCCGGGTTCCCCGCGTACTCGGCCTGGACGACCTTCACGGCCACGGTGCGTCCGGCCTCGGAACGCCCCAGATAGACCAGGCCCATGCCGCCGGCGCCCAGGCGGGCGATGAGGCGGTAGGGGCCTATGCGGGTGGGGTCTTCGGCGGTCAACTGGTCCACAGGAGAGGAAGATAGTGCAACTTCCCTCGTCAGGTCGTGTGATCGAACGAACTGTGTGTGCAACCGCAACCACGTCCGGGCCCCCGCCGGGGTGGTTCCCGAGGCCGGCGTGATGTCATGATCGGCGCCCAGACCGCCCGTCCCCCATGCCTCGGCCCTCCCGGGAGGAACACCGTGCAGACCGACCCCCGGACCGAACCCTCGAACGACCTCCCGAACGACCTCCCGAACGAACCCTCGATCGAGACCCCGACCGAGCCCCGCGTGACGTACGACGAGGTGAAGCGCGCCGCCGAGCGCATCGCCGGTCTCGTCCGCCCCGTCGCCGTCGTGCCCGCGGCGGAGCGGAGCGGCGGGCCCGAGGTGTTCCTGGCCCTGGAGTTCCTCCAGCACACCGGCTCCTTCAAGGCACGCGGCGCGCGGAACTTCCTGCGCGCCCACGCCGAGTCCGGCACCCTGCCGGAGGCCGGGGTGACCATCGCCTCCGGCGGCAACGCGGGACTCGCGTGCGCCTGGGCGGCGCGGGAACAGGGTGTGCGGGCGACCGTCTTCCTGCCGGAGACCGCGCCCCAGGTGAAGGTCGACCGGCTGCGCGGTTACGGGGCGGACGTCCGGCTCGTCGGCGCGGAGTACGCGGAGGCGCTGGCCGCCTGCGAGGAGTTCGCGGCCGGGAGCGGGGCGCTCGCCTCGCACGCGTACGACCATCCGCTCGTCGCCGCCGGGGCCGGCACCCTGCTGGAGGAGATCCGCCGGGCGGTCCCCGGTCTCGACACGGTCGTCGTGTCGGTGGGCGGCGGCGGTCTGTTCGCGGGCGTCGCGGCGGCCGCCCGGCGGCACGGCGTCCGTACGGTCGCGGTCGAGCCGGAGAACTGCCGGGCTCTCCACGCCGCGCTCGCCGCCGGCGGACCCGTGGACGTCACCGTAGACTCGGTCGCCGCCGACTCCCTCGGCGCCCGCCGCGCCTCCGCGGCGGCCGTCCACGCGGCCCGCCAGGACGGCGTCCACGCGGTCCTGGTCCCGGACGCCGAGATCGTCCGCGCCCGCCGCGCCCTCTGGGACTCCCACCGCCTCGCCGTCGAACACGCCGCCGCCACGGCCTACGCGGCCCTCACCTCCCCCGCCCCGGCCTACCGCCCCGCCGCGGGCGAGAAGGTCTGCGTGGTCCTGTGCGGCGCGAACACGGACCCCTCGGACCTGGCGCCCGGCCGCTGATCCGACGGACGCGCCCCAGCCGGACGCCGGTGCGGCGCGACCCGGTCGGACGCCGGTGCGGCGCGACCCGGTCGGACGCCGGTGCGGCGCGACCCGGTCGGGCGAATGTCGGGGCGTTGGCGTGGGGCGGGCGGGTCTCGGTGGTACGTCGAAGGCCATGCAGCCAGGCACTCCTCCCGCGGTCGCCCCGTTCCTCCGTACGGCCGCCGCGTACGCGTGGCGCCTGCTCGCCGTCGGTGTGTTCGTCTACGCGCTGTTCGCGGTGCTCGGGCGGTTCCACGAGATCGGGGTGGCGGTCTTCCTGGGCCTGGTGGTCACCGCCCTGCTCCGGCCGGTCGCCGATGTCGTCGCGAAGAGGGTGCCGCGCGGGCTCGCGGTGGCGCTGACGCTGCTCGGCAGCATCGCGCTCGTGCTCGGGGTACTGGCGCTCGTGGGTGCGGCGGTGGCGGGTGAGAGCACGACGCTTGTGCGGGAGTTCCGGACGGGTGTGGACCGGATCGAGCACTGGTTGCAGCAGCCGCCGTTCCGGATGAATCCGAAGGCGCTCTCCGACGTGCAGTCGCGGATCGGGGAGTTCCTGTCGTCGCACCGTTCGACGCTGGTGAGCCGGGCGCTGAGTGGGGCGAGCAGGCTGGTCGAGGTGCTGGCCACGCTGGTGCTCGCGCTCTTCTCCTCGGTGTTCTTCATCCATTCGGGTGACCGGCACTGGGTGTGGTTCCGGGACCAGTTGCCGGACTCCGTGCAGGACCGTACGGATCTGGGGGCGCGGGCGGCGTGGCGGACGCTCACCGGGTACACCCACGGGATCGTGCTCGTGGCGGCCACGAACGCGATCCTGGTCGGGCTCGCGCTGTGGGTGCTCGGGGTGCCGCTCGCCGTGCCGCTCGCGCTGCTCGAGTTCGCGGCGGCGTTCGTCCCGATGTTCGGTTCGCCGATCGCGCTCGCCATCGCGGCCGTCGTGGCGCTGGCGTCGAAGGGTCCTTTGGTGGCGGGGATCGTGATCGCCCTGATCGTGGTGATCGGCCAGATCGAGGGGCATCTGCTGCATCCGCTGGTGATGAGCTGGGCGGTGCGGCTGCATCCGCTGGTGGTCGCGATCTCGGTCGTCGCGGGGACGATCGCGGCCGGCGTCGTCGGTGCGGTGGTGGCGGTGCCCATCGTGTCGGTCGTGTGGGCGGTCTACACGACGCTGCGCGCGGCCCGCGCCGGAGAGCGGGCCGCGACGACGGGGGAGAGCAGCCCGCCGGATGCCCCGGGGACGGAGGGGCCGGCGACGGAAGGCCCGGGGATGGAGGGTCCGGGGAAGAAGAGGCCGGGGACGGAAGGCCCGGGGAAGAAGGGCCCGGGGAAGAAGGACTCAGCGACGAAGGGCCCGGCGGACGGTCCTCCGGAAGGCGCAGCGAAGGGCAGGCGGGGGCCCCGGCGGAGGGGGCGCCTCAGCGGCCTGTGGTGGCGATGCTCACGACGTTGGCGGTGACGACGGCTCCGACGGCCGCCGCGTCGGCCCAGCCGAGGTGCTGGCCGAGGCCGATCCAGCCGACCAGCGCGGCGAGCACCGGATTGACGCTCATGAAGAGGCCGAACGCCGCCGGGGGCACATGCCGCAGGGTGAACAGGTCCACGAGGTACGGGACGGCCGAGGCGAGCACGCCGGCGGCGACGGCGTAGCCGAGCGAGGCGGCGGTCGGCGGGTGGCGCAGGGCGACGACGAGGCCGACGGGCAGGAACATCACGGCGGAGATCCCGGCCGCGGCGGCGCTGCCCTGGGCGCCGGGGATGCGGCGGCCGACGGTGCGGTTGAGCAGGATGTACGCGGCCCAGCAGCAGGCGCCGAGGAGGCCCGCGCCCATGCCGAGGTAGTCGGTGGTGGGCTGCGGGCGCATGAGGACGACGACACCGGCCGTGGCGAGCACCGCGCAGCAGGCGTCGACCCGGCGGCGGGTGGCGGCCAGCGCGATGGTGAGCGGGCCGAGGAACTCCAGGGTCACGGCGAGGCCGAGGCCGACGCGGTCGATGGCCGTGTAGAGGGAGAGGTTCATGGTCCCGAACACGACGGCGAGGGCGAGCACGGGCTGCCACTGGTGCCGGGTGAACTCCCGCAGCCGGGGGCGGCCGATGGTGAACAGGACGACCGCGGCGACGTACTGGCGGACCGCCACGACCCCGACCGGGCCGAGCACGGGGAAGGCGAGGGAACCGGTCGCGGCCCCGATCTGGGTGGACAGGCCGCTGCCGAGCATGGCGGCCACACCGGCCGGGGACGTGCGGTGCGGGGGCTCCGCGGTGACGGCGGGCCCGGCGGCGGCGGTGGAGGCTGTGGGCATGCCCAGGATCGTCCTCCCGGGTTCCCCTTGCACAAAATGCATGTACGGCGTCGATCTATACGCTTGGCGTATGGATGTGGAACTGCGCCAGCTGTGCTGTCTCGTCGCGATCGTCGACGAGGGCACCTTCACGGACGCGGCCCTGGCGCTCGGCGTGTCCCAGGCGGCCGTCTCCCGGACCCTGGCCGCGCTCGAACGGGCCCTGGGCGTGCGGTTGTTGCGCCGTACTTCCCGCTCGGTGACGCCGACGGCGACGGGCGTACGGGTGGTGGCGCACGCCCGCCGGGTCCTGGCCGAGGCCGACGAGCTGGTCCGGGAGGCCAGGTCCGGCGAGCCGGCCCTGCGGATCGGCTATGCCTGGTCGGCGCTCGGCCGGCACACCCCCGCGTTCCAGCGGCAGTGGGCCGCCGCGCACCCCGGCACGGAGCTGCAGCTGATCCGGGTGAACACGCCGAGCGCCGGGCTCGCCGAGGGCTCCTGCGACCTGGCCGTGCTGCGCAGACCCGTCGAGGACCGGCGGTTCGACTCGGCGATCGTGGGCCTGGAGCGGCGGCTGTGCGTGATGGCCGCCGACGATCCGCTGGCCCGGCGCCGCTCGGTGCGGCTCGCCGATCTCAGCGGCCACACGCTGCTCATCGACCGGCGCACCGGCACCACCACCCCGGAACTGTGGCCGCCCGACGCCCGGCCGGCGACGGAGGACACCTACGACGTGGACGACTGGCTCACCGCGATCTCCACGGGCCGCCGCATCGGCATGAGCGCGGAGGCGACGGCCAGCCAGTACCGCCGGCCCGGTGTCGTCTACCGCCCGGTGCGCGACGCCGAGCCGGTCGCGGTGCGCCTGGCCTGGTGGCGGGACGACCCGCACCCGGCCACGCAGGCGGTGATCGAACTGCTCACCGGTCTCTACCGCACGGCCTGACGGCCGTGGCGCCGGGGCCGGGCCCGGTCAGATGGCTCCGCCCGCCCGCAGGGTGTCGATCTCGGCGGGCGTGCGGCCCAGCTCCGCCAGGATGCTCTCGGTCTGCTCGCCGACGGCGGGGACCGGGTCCATGCGCGGGGCGGTGCCGGACAGGTCGGCCGGCGGCAGCAGGGCGGGCACCCGGGCGCCGCCGGGTATCCGGACGTCGTGCCAGCGCTCGCGGGCCTCGAGCACGGGGTGCGCCAGGAACTCCGCCATGTCGTTCACGCCCGCGTTCGCGATGCCCGCCTCGTCGAGGAGCTTGCCGGCGGCGACGCTGTCGATCCGCGTGAAGCGCTCGGCGACCAGCGCGTCGAGCTCGTCGCGGTGGGCGACCCGGTCGGAGCCGGTGGCGAACCGCGGGTCGTCGGCCAGCTCCGGCCGCTCCAGGAACCGCTCGCACAGGGCGACCCACTCGCGCTCGTTCTGGATGGAGAACAGCACCTCCTTGCCGTCCGCCGCGGTGAACGCGCCGTACGGCGCGATCGTGGCGTGCCGGGTGCCGATGCGCGGCGGCTGGGTGCCGCCGTACCGCGTGTAGTAGGCGGGCTGGTGCATCCACTCGGCCAGCGCCTCGAAGAGGGACACCTCGACGGCGCGGGCGACTCCGGTGGTGGCGCGGGTGAACAGGGCGGTGAGGATGCCGCTGTAGAGGTACATCCCGCCGGCGATGTCCGCCACCGACACGCCGGCGCGGGCCGTGCCGTGCTCGTTGCCGGTCAGCGACACCAGGCCGGTCTGGCACTGCACGAGCAGGTCGTACGCCTTGCGCTCGGACCACGGCCCGCTGGTGCCGTAACCGGAGAGGCCGGCCGCGATCAGCGAGGGGAACCGCTCGGCCAGGGCCTCCGGCCCGAGGCCGAGACGCGCCGCCGCGCCGGGGGCGAGGTTCTGCACGAACACGTCCGCGCGGCCGAGCAGTTCCTCCAGGACCGCGCGGCCGCCGTCCGTCTTCAGGTCGAGGGTGATCGACTCCTTCGACCGGTTGAGCCACACGAAGTAGCTGGACTCGCCGTGCACGGTGGTGTCGTAGCGGCGGGCGAAGTCCCCGCCGCCGGGCCGCTCCACCTTGATGACGCGGGCGCCGAGGTCGGCGAGCTGGCGGGTGGCGAAGGGCGCGGCCACGGCCTGTTCGAGACTGACGACGGTGATGCCGGCGAGCGGCAGTGGATCGGGTGCGGGCGGTGGGGTCACGGGGCGGCCTTCCATGGGCGGTGCGGGGCGGTACGGGCTCCGGGAGCCGGACTGGCGCCGGCCGGGCGGCCGGTTCAGCGTATGACGGCGTCCGAGAGGGCGTGCAGGCGGAGGGCCAGCTGTATCTCCAGGGCGCGGGCCGGGGACTGCCAGTCCGGGCCGAGCAGCCGGCCGATCCGGTCGATGCGCTGGGCCACGGTGTTCACGTGGACGTGCAGGTCGTCCTTGGTGCGGGCCGGGCTCATCCCGCTCGCGAAATACGCGTCCATGGTGCGCACCAGCTCCGTGCCCCGGCGCCGGTCGTAGGCGACGACCTGGCCGATGGTGCGGTCGACGAAGCCCTCGATGTCCCGGGCGTCGGCGAGCAGCAGGCCCAGGAACCCCAGGTCCTCCGCGGCCGCGCCCTCGCCCTGACGGTGCAGCAGCCGCAGCGCGTCCAGGCAGCGGCGGGCCTCCGCGTAGGCCGGTGCGACTCGCTCGGGGTGGGCGAGGGGCGCGGTGACGGGGGCGGAGGCGCCGACGGTGACGGGCTCCCGGAGGGCGCCGCCCAGGTGTTTCGCGGTCTGCCTGGCCAGGTCGGCGGCGCGCTCCCCGGGGCCGAGCGGCAGCAGCAGGACCGTGCCGCCGTCGCGGGCCGAGGCCAGCCCGTGGCGGGTGGCGGCCAGATGCGAGGCGGCCGAGCGCAGCCGCTGCCGGTCGGCGCTCTCCCGGCCTCCGGCGTCCGCCTCCGTCCCGGCGCCGGCCCGGTCGATGCGGGCGGCGAGCACCACGTGCGGGGCGGCGGTGTCGGTGCGCAGCCGGGCGGCGCGCTCGCGCAGCAGGCGCGGGTCGCGGTCGGGTGCGTCGAGCAGGTCGTCGAGCAGTTCGCCGCGGACCTGCTGTTCGGCCTCTCCGGCGGAGCGGCGGGCGAGCAGCAGCAGGGAGGTGACGAGGGCGGCCCGCTCCAGGGTGCGCAGGTCGACGGGGTCGAGGTCGGGGCGCTCGCGCAGCACGAGGGCGCCGAAGGTCTCGCCGCCGGCGGAGACGGCGGCCACCCAGTCGTCGCCGTGGCGGGTGGCGTGACCGGCGGAGATCCTGGCGGGCCCGGGCCGCTCCTCCACGAATTCGACGGCGCCGCCGAGGACTTCCGAGACGGCGGCGGCCACGTCGTCCACGCCCCCGCCGCGCAGCACCAGTTCGGTGAGCCGGTCGTGGACCTCGGAGGCGCGCTCGATCACCCCGCTGTGCTCGCGGATGATGCCGTTGGCCCGCTCCAGCTCGGCGAGGGCCGAGCGGGTCTCGGCGAGCAGGTTGGCGGTGTCGATGGCGACGGCGGCGTGCGCGGCGAAGGAGCCGAGCAGCGCGACCTGTTCCCGCTCGAAGACGCGGGCGCGCCGGTCGGCGGCGAAGAGGACGCCGATGACCTGGCTGCCCAGGGTGAGCGGCACGCCGAGGATGGCGACGAGGCCCTCGTCGCCGACGGCGCTGTCGATGGCCTCGGTGTGCTGGAAGCGCTCGTCCTGGAAGTAGTCGTCGGTGACGTACGGCCGGGAGGTCTGGGCGACGAGTCCGCCGAGCCCCTCCCCCATGCCGAGCCTGACCTGCTGGAACCGGGCCGAGACGGAGCCCTCGGTGACCCGCATGTAGGTGTCGCCGCGGGCCGGGTCGTTGAGGCTGAGGTAGGCCACCTCGGTGCCGAGCAGGGAGCGGGCGCGCTGCACGATGGCGCGCAGCACGTCGTCGAGGTCGCGCAGGCCCGCGAGGTCGTGCGCGGTCTCGAAGAGCGCGGACAACTCGGCCTCGCGCCGCCGCCGGCCCTCGAGCTCGGCCCGGACCCGCAGTGCGAGCTGCTTGGCCTGCTCCAGCTCGGCCAGCTCCGCGGGCCCCGCGCCGCCCGCACGGGCGAGCAGCACGGGGCGGTCGTACGCCTCGGTCGCGGCGCCGCGGGCGAGGAGCTCCAGGTAGACGGCCTGTTCGTGGGTCATGGTCACAGGGATACCTGTCGTACGGGGGGTCGCACCAGCCCTGTGGACAACCGCCTGTGGACAACGGGGAGGTGGGCGCGTGGGGCTCGTGGGTTCTCGGTTCGGCGGCTTCGCGGGGCTCGCGGGGCCTCGTGCGCGTCAGTGGGCCGTCCAGCCGCCGTCGAGGGTGAGCGAGGTGCCCGTCACGAAGGAGGTGTGCGGGCCGCAGAGGTAGAGCACGGCCTCGGCGACCTCGTCGGGTTCGATCAGCCGCTTGAGCGCCGAGTCCTTGAGCAGGACGTCCGTCAGGACCCGGTCGGCGGAGATGCCGTGGGCGGCGGCCTGGTCGGCGATCTGCCGTTCGACGAGGGGCGTGCGCACATAACCGGGGTTGACGCAGTTGGAGGTGACGCCGTGCGGGGCGCCTTCGAGTGCCGCGGTCTTCGACAGGCCCTCCAGCCCGTGCTTGGCGGCCACGTAGGCGGACTTGTACGCGGAGGCGCGCAGTCCGTGGACGGAGGAGATGTTCACGATCCGGCCCCAGCCCTGCGCGTACATCCCGGGCAGCGCGCCGCGGATGAGCCGGAAGGGCGCCTCCAGCATCACGGTGAGGATGGTGTGGAAGACGTCCGGCGGGAAGTCCTCGATGGGGCGGACGAGCTGGAGCCCGGCGTTGTTCACGAGGATGTCGGTGCCGGCGGCGAGTGCCTCGGCGGCGTCGAGGTCGGTGAGGTCGAGCGGTCGCGGCTCGACCCGGCCGGGCAGCGCGCGGGCTGCCTCGGTCAGCGCGTCGAGCCCGTCGGCGGCCAGGTCGACGGCTCTGACGACGGCCCCGGAGGCGGCCAGCCGCAGCGCGCAGGCGCGGCCGATGCCACCGGCCGCACCGGTGACGAGCGCGGTGCGCCCGGAGAGGTCGGGGACGAGCGCGGTGCGGCCGGAGAGGTCGGGGGCGCCGGACTCGGGCACGGCGAGGGCGGCGGGTCCGGGCGCGGCGGCCGGGTCCACGGCGGGTCCCGAGGTGGGTCCTGTGGTGGGTCCTGTGGTGGGTCCTGTGCTGGTGGGGACGCTCATGCTCCGCACCTTAGGGAGCCGCACACCCCCGACCGATGTGTGCCGGGCACACAGTTCAGCCCAGAGCCGTGGTGTCGAACCATGTGGGTTCGTCCTTGAGGGCCTTCTCGATCCGGAAGTGGGAGAAACGCTTCATCTCGGGAAGCGCGTCCAGTTCGAACCAGCCGACCTCGGTCGACTCCTCGTCGTTGACCCGGGCCTCGCCCCCGACCGCCCGGCAGCGGAAGGAGACGTCCATGAACTGGCACTGGTCGCCGTTGGGGTAGACGACCGGCTTGCGCAGGGTCTGGACGAGCACGATCCGCTCCACCTCGCAGCGCACGCCGGTCTCCTCGTACACCTCGCGGACGGCGCAGGCGGCGGGCTGCTCCCCCGGCTCGACGATGCCGCCGACGATGGCCCACATCCCGGTGTCGGCGCGGCGCCCGAGCAGCACGCGTCCGCGGTCGTCGAAGACGACGGCGGACACGCCCGGCAGGAAGAGCAGCTGGTGGCCGGCGGAGGCGCGGAGGTCGCGGATGAAGTCAGGGGTGCCCATGACTCGACCCTAGATCATCTCCGCGAGACCCCGTCCGCCCCCGGTCCGGCGGTATGCACACCTCGGTCTGGCCCGGTCAGGCCCCGTCGGGACCGGTCCGGCTCCCGGTCAGGCCGTGCGGGCCCCGCGGGCGCGCACCGAGCGCGCCGCCGACCAGCCGAGGCCGCCCGCCGCGACCACGAGGAGCAGCATCTCGGGCAGGATGCCCATCCGGGTCGCCGGGGTCAGCGAGGACCGCAGGGGCACCTTCTCGACCAGCACGTCCGGGGTGAACAGCTTGGTCTGCGCGACGATCGTCCCGTCGGGCCGGATGACCGCGCTGACGCCGCTGGTGACCGGCACGACCACGCTGCGGCTGTGCTCGACGGCGCGCACCCGGGACATGGCGAGCTGCTGGTAGGTCATCTCGCTGCGGCCGAAGGTGGCGTTGTTGCTGGGCACGGTGATCAGCTGGGCGCCGTGCGTGACGGTGTCCCGGACGGCCCAGTCGAAGGCCGCCTCGTAACAGGTGGCGAGGCCCACCTTCGTACCGGCCAGGTCGAAGACGCCGACCTTGTGCCCGGGGCCGAAGTCGCGGCGGACCCGGTCGACGTCGCTGCTGAAGAGGCGGACGAAGGACCGCATCGGGATGTACTCGCCGAAGGGCTGCACGTGGCGCTTGTCGTACTCGGCGACGGGGCCCTTCTTCGGGTCCCACTGGATGAGGGTGTTGCGCAGCTTGCCGGTCGGCGGGGCGATCACGGCGCCGATCACGGTGGGCGCGTCGATGTCCGCCACGGCCTGGCTGATGACGTCGAACGCGTCGGGGTTGGCGTACGGGTCGATGTCGGAGGAGTTCTCCGGCCACAGCACGAAGTCGGGCTGCGGCTCGCGACCCGCCCGCACGTCGGCGGCGAGCTCCTTGGTGCGGTTGGCGTGGTTGTCGAGGACCGCGCGGCGCTGGGAGTTGAAGTCGAGGCCGAGGCGGGGCACGTTGCCCTGCACGGCGGCGACGGTGGCGGTGCCGTCCTCGGCCGCGTCCGACACCAGCGGCATCGCGGCGAGCGCGCCGGTGACCGGTACGAGGACGGCGAGGGCAGCGGCGAGCAGCGGGCCGCGCGGCGCACGGGTCCGGGTCCCGGCCTGCGCGGCGTCGGTCCCGGCGGCGGCGCGGCGGGCCAGGACCTGGCGGAGCACCTCGTACAGGCCGAAGCCGCACAGGGCGACGGCGAAGCCGAGCACCGGGGTGCCGCCGACGGCCGCGAGCGGCAGGAAGACGCCGTCCGCCTGGCCGAAGGCGATCTTGCCCCAGGGGAAGCCGCCGAACGGCACGCGCGCGCGTGCCGCCTCGCCGGCGATCCAGACGGCGGCGGCGAACACCGGCCAGGCGGTCAGCCGGGAGACGGCGGCGATGCCGAGGCCCACGACCCCGATGAACAGCGCCGACACGGCGGCGAGCGCCAGCCATGGCAGCGGCCCGACCTCCTCGCCGGTCCACACGAGCAGCGGCAGCAGGAACCCGAGGCCGGCCAGATAGCCGAGCCCGAATCCGGCCCGCAGCCGACGGCCGCGCAGGGTCCAGCCGAGCAGCCCGAAGGCCGGCAGGGCCAGCCACCACAGGGGCCGGGGCGGGAAGCTCAGGAACAGCAGCAGTCCGGACAGCACGGCCGCGCCCGGGCGCAGCAGCCGGCGCAGACCACGGCCCCGCGCGCGAGCAGTGGCGGGAACGGGGGACTCGGGCACGTCGGCAGGTGCGATGGTGGTGCTCACGTGCCGGAGTCTACGGCGCGCGGCGCACGCGACAGGAGCGCGGCCCGCGCCCGGGCGCCCCCGTGAGCCTCGCTCTCCCCGAGACCGGCCCGCCCGCGGCCCCGCCCGGCGGCACGGGGCCTCGCGCCTGCGCGCCCTCAGGCGCTCGCCCGGCCCGTCGGTGTCGGGGGCGGGGTCGGGCGGAGGAGGGAGCGGATGGCGTGGACCGCGGATTCGGCGTCGTCGACGGTGACGGTGAAGGTGCGGCCGTCGCCGAGGCGCAGGATCAGGCCCTCGCCGCGGCGGACGACGACCGCGGTGCCCTTCTCGGGGCGCCAGCGGTAGCCCCAGCCGCCCCACTGGCGCGGGGTGACGGAGGGCGCGAAGTCGGCGTCGACGACGTGGGAGAGCGGGATGCGGCGGCGCGGTACGCCGATGTGGCCGCAGCGGACCTCCATGCCGCGCTGGTCGACGCGGACGGCGACGTGCACGAAGGCGAGCGTGCCGAAGAGCACGAGCAGACCGGCGGCGACACAGCCGATGACGGCCATGAGGAGCGGCGCGATGCCGGACGTCCACGACGACCTGACGGCGAGCGCGATGCCGAGCGCCATGCAGGCGACCCCGGCGACGGCCGGCAGCCATTGCATCCGGTTGGTCGCGCGTCCGGTCCAGACCGGGGGTGCGGGTCCCTCGGGACCCTGGTTCACAGAGTGGTCCCTCATGGTGACAGCCTACGCACGTTCCGTTGTCACGGCGCCTCGGCGGAGTCGTACGGGTACGCCCCGTGCGCCCCGGAGGCTCAGCGCGCGGTGGCCGCCGCCGCCAGGGAGCGGCCCTCCGCGTAGCTCAGCGCGGCCTTCGGGAGTTCGCCGGTCCGGCCGCTCAGGAGCACGGTCAGCCCGCCGGTCGGGGCCGCGGCCGGGTCGGCCTCGGCGCCGATCCGCCGCAGCGCCTGCGCGGCGACTGCCCCGGCGGAGCCGTGCAAAACGACGGGCGGCTGCTCGTCGGTACGGTGCAGGGCCGACCGGATGAGTTCGGCGACCAGCTCGTAGTGGGTGCAGCCGAGGACCACGGCCCTGACGTCCGGGGGCGTGAGTTCGGCCGCCGCGGCGACGGCCCGGCGTACGGCGGTCTCGTCGTCGTGCTCGACGGCGTCGGCGAGGCCGGGGCAGGGCACCTCGGTGACCTCGGCGCCGTTCGCGAAGTCGTCGATCAGTCCGCGCTGGTAGGGGCTGCCGGTGGTGGCCGGGGTGGCCCAGATGGCGACCTTGCCGCCGCCCATCGCGGCGGGCTTGATGGCGGGCACGGTGCCGATCACCGGGATACGGGGCTCCAGCTCGGCGCGGAGGGCCTCCAGGGCGTGCACGGTGGCGGTGTTGCAGCCGACGATGAGCGCGTCGGGCCGGTGCGCGGCGGCGGCCCGGGCGACGGCGAGGGCCCGCTCGGTGATGCCCTCGGGCGTGCGCGGGCCCCAGGGCATGCCGTCCGGGTCGGAGGAGATCACCAGATCGGCGTCGGGCCGCATGCGGCGGACAGCCGCCGCTGCCGGGAGCAGGCCGATTCCGGAGTCCATCAGTGCGATCTTCACCCGGTCACCCTAGCCGACCGCCCTTGATTCCCCGGCGATCTGGGGCAGACTGCGGCGAATGAGCCCGCTTGCCTGGATCGCGACCGGTTCCCTGGCCGTCTGGGGGTGGCTGCTCCTCGGCCAGGGATTCTTCTGGCGCACGGACCAGCGCCTGCCGCACCCCACGAGCGCGCCCGAGGAGTGGCCGCGGGTCGTGGTGGTGGTCCCCGCCCGGGACGAGGCCGAGGTGCTGCCGCTGAGCCTGCCGTCGCTGCTCGCCCAGGACTATCCGGGCCCGGCGGAGGTGATCCTCGTCGACGACGGAAGCAGCGACGGCACCGGGCGGCTCGCCGAGGAGCTGGCGCGCAGCCGGGGCGGGCTGCCGCTGACCGTGGTCCGGCCGGGCGAGCCGGAGCCCGGCTGGACGGGCAAGCTGTGGGCGCTGCGCCACGGAATGGCGCTGGCACGCGCGCGCGTGCCGGAGTTCCTGCTCCTGACGGACGCGGACATCGCACACGAGCCGGACAGTCTGCGGCTCCTCGTCACCGCCGCGACCGGGCACCGGCTCGACCTGGTGTCGCAGATGGCGCGGCTGCGGGTGGCGAGCGGCTGGGAGCGGCTGATCGTCCCGGCCTTCGTCTACTTCTTCTGTCAGCTCTATCCCTTCCGCTGGATCAACCGGCGGCGTCCGCTGGCCACGGCGGCGGCGGGCGGCTGCGTCCTGCTCCGGACCGAGACGGCGGAGCGGGCCCGGGTGCCGGAGGTGATCCGGCAGGCCGTGATCGACGACGTCTCGCTGGCCCGGGCGGTACGGCGGGTGGGCGGACGGGTCTGGCTGGGGCTCGCCGAGCGGGTGGACAGCATCCGCCCGTACCCGCGCCTGGCCGACCTGTGGCGGATGGTGGCGCGGAGCGCGTACGCGCAGCTGCGGCACGACCCGCTGCTGCTGCTCGGTACGGTAGCGGGCCTCGCGCTCGTCTATCTGGCGCCGCCCGTGACGCTGGCGGCCGGGCTGCTCACGGACGACGCTCCGGCGGCGTGGGCCGGCGCGGCCGCGTGGGCGGTGATGACGTTCACGTATCTGCCGATGCTGCGCTACTACCGTCAGCCGGCCTGGCTCGCGCCGCTGCTGCCGTTCACCGCGCTGCTCTATCTGCTGATGACGGTGGACTCGGCGGTGCAGCACTATCGGGGGCGGGGCGCGGCGTGGAAGGGACGCACTTACGCCCGGCCGGAATCCGCGCCCGGTACTCATCCCGGTTCCTGAACATCGGGCCAATTTCGCGCACACCGCGCCTGCCGAAACGTCAAGATTCCTTTACACGGCACTGAGAACGGGCATCACGGGCACCCTCGCAACCCACGGGTAACCCCTCCCGAACTCGGCTTTTTCAAGATCGCTGACCTGCGGCGCGACCGATTTTGTCTGGTTCGCTCACATTGCCGTTCGGTGGTCTCAACGAACGCTTCAAACAACCCTCTTACCGGACTCCCCAGACAGCACATCGTGGGCTTAACTTATGGCCATGACCTCCCCGCGCTCCACCTACGGAGGCGGTTACCACACCGCGCCGTCGTTCCCCGACACTCCGATCTACGACTCCCTCGTCGCAGAACGGGGCACGCCTCAGATCGCCCCGATCCGAGTGCCCTCCGCGTACGACACCGGCAGCGGCTTCTCCGGAAGCAGCAGCTACCTGCCGGCGCTGCCCGCGGCCCTGCCCGCCCTTCCGGCGGCGCCCTCCCCGCAGCCGCCCGCCCCGGCGTACGGCGGCAACGGCGGTTACGGCTACCCGCAGCCCGCCGCCCCGCAGATGACCCCGGCCATGGCAGCACCGGCCATGGCACCGTTCCCGGCCCCGGCCCCGCAGATGGCGCCCGCCGCGCAGATGGCCCCGGCGACGCAGCTGATGGCGCCCGTGCCGCTCCAGGCCGCCCCCGCGCCGTACATCCCGCAGCAGCCCGCCGCCCCGCGCGGTTACCCGGCCCCGCAGGCGCAGCAGCCGCGCCCGATGGCCACCGGGTACGAGGCGATGCGCCCGGCGGCGCGCCCTGCTCCGGCGCCCGCGCCCGCGCCGTACGACGACCCGTACAACCGCCCCTACCAGGGTCGCGGCTACTGACGGGACCGGCCTTCTGGGCCGGTGGAGCGACTGGCAGGATGGCGTCATGCCGATTCCTGTCCTGAGCTCCGTCCACGTCCACCCGGTCAAGGCACTGCGCGGGTTCGCCCCCGCGGAGGCGGAGGTCGAGCCATGGGGACTGGCCGGTGACCGCCGCTGGGCCGTCGTGGACACCGCGGGCAAGGTCGTGACCCAACGCCAGCACGCGCGGCTGGCGTTGGCGTCCGCGGAACTGCTGCCGGGCGGCGGTGTCGCGCTGTCCGCGCCCGGCCGTGAGCCGCTGATGGTCGAGGTGCCCGAGCTGTCGGGGCCCGACGACACGATCGGCGTCGACGTCTTCGGCACCGTCGTGCAGTCGGTCCCGGCGGGTGCGGCGGCGGACGCTTGGTTCAGCGGCTATCTGGGGAACGAGGTGCGGTTCGTCCACATGGACGACCCTGCCCACCGGCGGCCCGTCGACCCGGAGTTCGCGCTGCCCGGCGAGACCGTCAGCTTCGCCGACGGCTATCCGCTGCTCGTCACCACGACCTCCTCGCTCGACGCCCTCAACTCCCTGATCGCGCAGGGCGACCACGCCGACGAGGGACCGCTGCCGATGAACCGCTTCCGGCCCAACGCCGTCATCGACGGCACCGCGCCCTGGGCCGAGGACGGCTGGCGCCGCCTGGCCATCGGCGACGTCGTCTTCCGGGTCGCCAAGCCCTGCGGCCGCTGCGTGGTCACCACCACCGACCAGCGGAGCGGCGAGCGGGGCAAGGAGCCGCTGCGCACCCTGGGCCGGCACCGCAAGCAGGGCAACCAGCTGGTCTTCGGCCAGAACCTGGTGCCCGAGCACCGCGGGACCATCCGCGTCGGCGACCCGGTCAAGATCCTCGACTGAGCCGACCGCCGATCTCCCACCGACCGCCCGCCGACCGCCCGCCGACCACCCGCCGCGCCGACCGCCGACCACCGACCACCGACCGCCGGATTCTTCCCGAGAGGCGCGGAACCCACCCCCGGGTCACACTCGTTGGAAGAGCGGCAACCGCCGAAGGGCCCTCGCGGGCCGTCGACGAGACGAGGGGGTGCGGAGCGTGCGTGCAGCCACCGGGCTCTGGCGCTGGCGGCACAATCCCCTGCGCCGGACCACCGACCTGGTCGAGGCATGGGTGGCGCTGGTGGCCGCCGTGCTGCTCTGCCTGGCCGTGCCCGCGGCCGGCTGGGCCGCCGGCGTCTCCGCCGACGCCTCGCTGCAGCGCTCCGTCCGCGTCCAGCTGCGGGAACGCGTCCCCACCGTCGCCCGGGTGATCCGGCCCGCCGACCGGGTACCCGGCCGGCAGCCCGCCGATCTTGCCGCGGAGGAGCGGCTCCGGCCGTCCGTGGTGGCCGACTGGGCCGCGCCCGACGGCACGATCCGCACCGGCACGGTGACCACCACCCGTCAGCAGGCGCACCCGGGTGCCACCTTCCCGCTGTGGACCGACCGGTCCGGCCGGCCCGTGACCCCGCCGATGCACCCGGACACCGCACGGGCCCACGCCCTGGTCGCCGGGCTCACCGTGGCGCTCCTCGCCGGGCTCCTGGTCGAGAGCGGCCGCCGCCTCGTCGTACGACGGCTGGTGCGCCGACGGTACGCGCGTCTCGACCGCGCCTGGGCCCAAGTCGGTCCGGACTGGGGTCGTACGGGTACGGGCAGCTGACCCCCTGAGGGGACAGACGCCGGACCCGTCAACCCGGCGGCGCCGCGCGCGCTACGGTGGGGCATCGGATCCGACGCACGAGGTGGGGGCAGAGCACACCCATGGCACAGGGCACGGTCCAGGTGACCCACACCGGCACGTCGCGGTGGCGGCGCCGCACGGGCGAGTACGCCTCCCTCGCCGCCGCCCTGGAGGCCGCGGGCGACGGCGACGTCCTCACCGTGGCGCCCGGCACCTACCGGGAGAACCTCGTGGTCCAGCGGGCCGTGACCCTGCGGGGCGGCGACGGGATGACGGGCTCGGTGCGGATCGCGCCCGCCGACGGGGTGCCGCTGACGGTACGGGCCTCGGCCACGCTCCAGGACCTGCACATCGAGGGGCAGGACGCGGCGGCGCCTGCGCTGCTCGTCGAGGACGGCACGCCCGAGCTGCTCGACCTGCGCATTCTGACGCGTTCGGCGGCCGGCCTCGAGGTGCGCGGCGCGGCGCGGCCGACGGTGCGGCGGTGCACGGTGGACAATCAGGCCGGAGTCGGGATCGCCGTACTCGACGGCGCGGGCGGGGTGTTCGAGGAGTGCGAGGTCGTGTCCGCCGGGCAGTCCGGGATCTCCGTGCGCGGCGGCGCCCACCCCCGTCTTGAGCGCTGCCGGGTGCACCACGCCTCCGGCGCCGGGATCACCGTGAACGGCGAGAACAGCGGCCTGGAGGCCATCGGCTGCGAGGTGTACGAGATCAAGGGCGCCGGCCTGCAGATCGCGGCCCGGGCCACCGCGCACCTCAGTGACTCCGCCGTGCACCGCACCTCCGCCGACGGCATCACGCTCGACACGGACGCGGTGCTCACGCTCTCCGACTGCGACATCCACGACATCCCCGAGAACGCCGTGGACCTGCGCTCCCGGTCGGTGCTCACCCTCACCCGTTCGACGGTGCGGCGGTTCGGCCGCAACGGCCTGTCCGTGTGGGACCCGGGGACCCGGGTGGACGCCAACCAGTGCGAGATCCACGACAGCACCGGGGACTACCCGGCCGTCTGGGTGAGCGACGGGGCGACCGCCGTCCTCGACTCCTGCCGGGTGCACGACGTGCCCGACGCGCTGTTCGTCCTGGACCGCGGCTCGCGCGCCGACGTCGTCGACAGCGACCTGTCGCAGGTGCGCCACACGGCCGTGTCGGTGAGCGACGGGGCGACCGCGCAGCTCGACGACTGCCGGATCCGGGAGGCGTCGACGGGTGCCTGGTTCCGGGACCACGGCAGCGGCGGCACGCTCGCCGGCTGCACCATCGACGCCGTGCAGACCGGAGTCATCGTCACCAAGGGCGCCGACCCGACGATCGAGCGGTGCACGGTCACCTCGCCCGCCGAGGCCGGGTTCTACGTGTCGGCGGAGGGCCGTGGCTCGTTCCTCGGCTGCCGGGTGACGGGCAGCGGCGGCTACGGCTTCCACGTCATGGACGGCTGCCGGACCGCGCTGCGCAGGTGCCGTACGGAGCGGTGCGCGCGCGGCGGTTACGAGTTCCCCGAGGACGGCCAGGTCGTCGAGGACTGCACCAGCGACGAGAGCCGGCTGCGCACACCGCCGGCCCCGGGCTCCGTCCTGACCGCCGCCCAGTCCGCCCCGCCGACGGGCGGACTCCTCGGCACGGTCCCCGCGTCCCGCCCGGCCGCCGCCCCGCCCTCACCCGCACCCGCAGCCGCACCCGCGGTCCCGGCAGCCCGCTCGTCCCAGGAGGTGCTCGGCGAACTCGACGCCCTGGTGGGCCTGGAGAGCGTCAAGCACGAGGTCCGCACCCTCACCAACATGATCGAGGTGGGCCGCCGCCGCCAGGAGGCCGGCCTGAAGGTGGTGTCCGCACGCCGTCACCTCGTCTTCACCGGCAACCCCGGCACCGGCAAGACGACGGTGGCCCGGCTCTACGGCGAGATCCTGGCCTCGCTCGGGGTCCTTGAGCGCGGTCATCTGGTCGAGGTGTCCCGGGTGGACCTGGTCGGCGAGCACATCGGCTCGACGGCGATCCGCACCCAGGAGGCCTTCGACCGGGCGCGCGGCGGCGTGCTGTTCGTCGACGAGGCGTACGCGCTGTCGCCCGAGGACTCGGGGCGGGACTTCGGCCGTGAGGCGATCGACACGCTGGTGAAGCTGATGGAGGACCACCGGGACGCGGTCGTCGTGATCGTCGCCGGGTACACGGCGGAGATGGAGCGCTTCCTGACCGTCAACCCGGGTGTGGCGTCCCGTTTCTCACGGACCATCACCTTCACCGACTACGTGCCGGCGGAGCTGCTGCGGATCGTGGAGCAGCAGGCGGAGGACCACGAGTACCGGCTGGCGGCCGGCGCCGACGAGGCCCTCCTCAAGTACTTCGCGGAGCTGCCGAAGGGCCCGACCTTCGGCAACGGCCGTACGGCGCGCCAGACGTTCGAGTCGATGGTGGAGCGGCACGCGGGCCGGGTCGCCGCGCTCGTGGCGCCGAGCACGGACGACCTGACCCTGCTCTATCCGGAGGACCTTCCCGAACTGCCCTGAACGGTCGCGCCGTTGTCCCGCTGCCGGGGCAGGGCGGGCGGCAGCCGGTCGAGCAGTTGGGAGCGGGCGACAGCGAAGGCCGGATCGGCCTGGTAGTCGGAGTGGCCCAGGATCGGTTCGGGCAGCGGGTGTTCGCGGGTGCGGCCGTAGGCGACGGGGTCGAGCAGCTCCGGCCGGTCGACGGGCGGCCGGTCGTCGTCGGCCGGGACGCGGACGGGTCCGCCGATGGGGTCGGTGGCCCGGTAGAGGTTGCTCCAGCAGTGCACGGTGCGGTGCAGGCCGCGCAGCGACTCGGGGCCGAAGTAGGCGGGGAACCAGCGCCCGTAGAGCCGTTCGAGCGGGGAGCCGTAGGTGAGCAGCGCGACCCGGGCGCGGGTGGTGGGCGGCAGCTGCCAGACGGCGGCCGCGGCGAGGACGCTGCCCTGCGAGTGGCCGGAGATGACGAGCCGGCCGCCGGTCTGCCGGGTCCAGGAGCTCATCCGCCAGGTGAGGTCGGGCACCGCGCGTTCGGCGTAGCAGGGCGGGGCGAAGGGGTGGGCCGCGCGCGGCCAGAAGGTGCCGACGTCCCACAGGATGCCGATGGTGCGGCGGGCGGAGGCGTCCTTGTAGGCGCGGCGGCCCCAGGTGACGAAGAGCAGGAAGCCGAAGCCGATCATCCAGGAGCCGAGGGACTGGGCGGCGGTGGCGGCGGCCGCGATCGCCGGATGGGCGCCGTCGAAGGCGCGCCCGGGCACGTTGCCGCTGGCCCAGGCCCCGGCGACGGAGACGGCGCCCAGGAGCAGGGTGGCGCCGGAGACGACGCCGACGAGGACGGGCGCCGAGTCGGTGAGCCCGGCCCCGGCCCGTACCGCCGCGATCTGGTCGGTGCGCAGTCGGTCGGGGTCCGCCTCCCGGTAGGCGGCGTCGACGGCGGGGCGGAGCCGACGGGCGGTGAGCACCGTACGGACGACGAGCAGCGCGGTCGGCACGATCAGCAGCAGGAGCAGGACCGGGATGACGGACGCCTGCCAGCTGAGCAGCACGGGCGGTCCGGTGATGAGGCCGTCACCGGTGCCGGGGGTGCCGGACCCGTCGAGCCAGTCGGCGACCCGCTGCGCGACACCACCGGACATGACGCCGCCGAGCGCGCAGGCCAGCATGGCGACGGCGGGGCCGCCGAGGCCGGACAGGGCGGTGCGCGGATCGCGGCGCGGGCGGTGGAGCAGCAGCGCGACCACGCCGAGGGCGACGACGAGGGCGCCCTGGGCGAGGGTGAGGGTGCCGAAGACGGCGTTGCCGGGCAGGGTGCCGGTGGAGCGCCAGCCGGGGCGGGCCCAGGCGGTGTGCACGGCGGTGAGCGCGAGCAGCAGCAGGGCGGTGGCGGGCAGCCAGGAGACGACGGCGCGTTCGAGCTTGAGGTCGAGGGTGTTCTCGCTGCGGCCCCGGCGGCAGACCACCCATACGACGGCGGCGGCAAGGACCGCGATGGCGCTCTCCAGGGCCCAGCCGAGGAAGGTGCGTACGGATCCCGGGTCGGCGCGGTGGTCGTGGACGCCGGCGGCTCCGGCGAGCGCGGCGGCCACGGTGAGGAAGCCGGCGGTGGTGTGCGCGGCGCGCAGCCGGGCGACGAGCCGGCGCCCGTACCAGAAGCCGGGGCGGCCGAGCGCGGGCCGCAGTTCGACGGGGGTGGCCGGGTCGGGACTCGTGGCGTCGGCGGCCTCGGTGTCGCCGGGCCGGGCGGCGGCCCCGGACGACGGGGCGCCGGGCTCGGAGTCGTAACCCGTGGGCGGGCGCTGCGCCTCGTACGCGCTCCAGGTGCGGTTGGACAGGTACCAGAGCAGACCGACGAGCGCGGTGGGCACCACGGCGGCGAGGGCGAGGCGGCGGCCGGGCGCGGACCACCAGCCGCCGTGCCCGGCGGAGAGGAAGCCGAGCCAGGAGCGCTGCCCCGCGCAGGCGCCGGAGCCCGCGCACTGCCAGGCCGTCAGATCGAGCGCGACCTCGCAGGCGGCCGCGGTGAGCAGCACGGTGAGGGTGAGGGCGACGAGCCGGACCAGGACGCCGTAGAGCCGGACGAGTCCGGCGCGGCCCTCGGTGGGCGGGCGCATCCAGTGGGCGAGGTTGGCGACCATGAAGGGCAGGAGCAGCAGCCACAGCGCGCGGGTGCCGTTGCCGGAGGTCAGGTTGGACCAGCAGTACGCCTCCGGGACGGGCCCGTCGGCGTACCGCTCGGGGTGTTCCTCAGCGTCGACGTCGTCCCTGCGGCGGTACACCGCGGCCGTCTTGTCACCGGTGACCCGCACCGTGTGCGGCTCGTCCAGCATGTCGGCCGGGGTGGCTCCGCCCACGCCGTGGACGAGCAGTTCGAGCGCCGCACCCCCGTTCTTCGGGTCCGGCCCGGTTCGCGGGTCCGGCCCGGTCTTCGGGTCCGGCCCGGTCTTCGGGTCCGGTGTGGCAGGGGACACTTCGGTGACTCCCTCTCTGGATGGGAGGATCCGGGTGCGAGGATTCGACGGCAGGCAACCAGGATCGCGGACGGCCGGGCCCGACGGCACGGCTCTCACCGAATCCGTCGGCCCTCCACTTGAGATTTCCCAGATTTTCCGGCTTCAGATTTCCCAGATTTCCCTCGAAAGGACCGGCCCCGGCGGTGAGTGACAATCAGAACCTCCTCGCGGAGCAGCGGCGCGCCCTGATTCTCGACGAGGTGCGCCGGCGCGGCGGCGTACGGGTCAACGAGCTGACCCGCCGTCTCAACGTCTCCGACATGACCGTCCGCCGGGACCTGGACGCGCTGGCCCGCCAGGGCATGCTCGCGAAGGTGCACGGCGGCGCGGTGCCGGTGGTGGAGGCGAGCACCCACGAGCCGGGCTTCGAGGCGAAGTCGGTGCTCGAACTGGGCGCCAAGGACGAGATCGCGCGGGCGGCGGCGGCCATGGTGCGGCCGGGGACGGCGATCGCGCTGTCGGGTGGCACGACCACGTACGCGCTGGCCATGCAGCTGCTCGACGTCCCGGACCTGACGGTGGTGACGAACTCGGTGCGGGTCGCGGACGTCTTCTACGAGGCGCAGCACACCGGTTCGGGCGGCGAGGCCCGGCCCGGGGCGGCGACGGTGGTGCTCACCGGCGGCGTACGGACCCCGTCGGACGCCCTGGTCGGGCCGGTGGCCGACCAGGCGATCCGCTCGCTCCACTTCGACGCGCTGTTCCTCGGGGTGCACGGCATCTCGGTGGAGGCCGGTCTGTCGACGCCGAACCTGGCGGAGGCCGAGACCAACCGGCGTCTGGTGCGCTCGGCACGGCGGGTGGTGGTGGTCGCGGACCACACCAAGTGGGGGACGGTGGGCCTGAGTTCGTTCGCACGGCTCGACGAGGTGGACACCCTGGTGACGGACCCGGGGCTGTCGCCGGAGGTGCGCGAGGAGATGGCGGAGCACCTGCCGGGCCTGGTGGTGGCGGGTGAGGGCCCCGGCGAGGAGCCGGTCGGAAGCGGGGCGGAGCCGGAGTGAGCCGGTTCCGGATCGAGCGCGCCGTTCCCCTGTCGCCGGACGAGGTGTGGCGGCGGCTCACGGACTGGCCGGCGCACGGCCGACAGGTCCCGCTCACCCGTACGACGGTGCTGACGGCGGGCCCGAACGGCGTGGGCACCCGGTTCACGGCCCGCACCGGGGTGGGCCGCCTGGGCTTCGACGACCCGATGGAGGTCGTACGTTTCGAGCCACCGGCCGCCGGGCGGACCGGGGTGTGCCGACTGGAGAAGTACGGGCGGACGGTACGGGGTTGGGCCGCCTTCGAGGTGACCCCGGCGACCGGAGTGGCCGGGGCGATCGGTTCGGGCGGTGCGGGCGATGCGGCCGGGGCGATCGGTTCGGGCGGTGCGGCCGGGGCGGGAAGTCGGGTGGTGTGGACGGAGGAGCTAAGGCTCCGGGGCGTGCCGGCGGCCTTCGACCCCGTGCTCGCGGCGGCGGGGCGAGTGGTCTTCGGCCGGGCGCTCGACGGGCTGCTGGGCTGAGCGGGGCGGCCCGAGCGGAGGCTGGGGGCCGGGGACCCGGGGGCGGGGGGGCGGAAGGCCCGCTGGGCAGCCGGGCGTGACGTCGCATGGGGCGCCCGACAGAGAGGGCCCGACAGAGGGGGCCCGGCAGAGGAGTCCCGGCAGAGGGGGCCCGCTGGGCAACTGAACGGGTGTCAGCTAGGGTGTGCGCTCCGCGCAGACCCGCCCCATGGGAGGTACGGTCCATGGCACGCCGACTGAGGCAAGTGGAGCTCGACTTCATCGCGTCCGCGCCCGTCCGCCTGGTCTTCTCGGCGGTCGCCGCCGCCCCGCCCGCCGCCGTCTACCGCTCGCTCGCGGTGGAGGTGGGCAGCTGGCCCGCCTGGTTCTCGGCGGTCCGGACGGCGTCGCCCACCGACGACGGCGCGGGCCGGGCGATCCGGCTGCGCGGCGGGGTCTCCTTCGAGGAGACGATCATGGCGGCCGACCCGGACGCGCGCTACGCGTACCGGGTCGACACGACCAACGCGCCGGGCGTCACGGCGATGCTGGAGGAGTGGGCCCTCTCCCCCGCCGCCGGTGGCACCCGGGTCCGCTGGACCATGGCCGTCGACGGCAACCGCCCGTTCACCGCCGGCCTGCGGCTGGCCCGGCCGGGGATCGGCCTGTCGTTCCGCGACGCGGTGCGCCGGCTCGACCGGCGGCTCACTCCGGCCAGACACCCGTCGCCAGGAAGCGGTCGATAGCGGCGGAGTAGGGCGCGATGTCGAGGCCCTGGGCGGCCAGCCAGTCGTCCGAGTAGTACTTGTCGAGGTAGCGCTCGCCCGGGTCGCAGATCAGCGTGACGACGCTGCCGGTGCGCCGCTCGGCGACCATCTCGGCGACGATCTTCAGCGCGCTCCACAGGCCGGTGCCGGTGGAACCGCCCGCCTTGCGGCCGATCGCGGTCTCCAGGGCGCGGACGGCGGCGACGCTCGCCGCGTCGGGCACCTTCATCATGCGGTCGACGGCGCCGGGCACGAAGCTCGGCTCCATGCGGGGCCGGCCGATGCCCTCGATGCGGGAGCCGCAGTCGGAGGTGGCGTTCGGGTCGTGGTGCGTCCAGCCGTCGAAGAAACAGGAGTTCTCGGGGTCGGCGACGCAGATCCGGGTGTCGTACTGCATGTAGTGCACGTAACGGGCGATCGTCGCCGAGGTGCCGCCCGTGCCGGCCGTGGCCACGATCCACGCGGGCTCCGGGTAGCGCTCCAGCTTCAGCTGCTCGTACATCGACTCGGCGATGTTGTTGTTGCCGCGCCAGTCGGTGGCCCGCTCGGCGTAGGTGAACTGGTCCATGTAGTGGCCGCCGGTGCGCTCGGCGAGCGCCGCGGCCTCCTCGTACATGGTGCGCGAGTCGTCCACGAAGTGGCACTGCCCACCGTGGAACTCGATCAGACGGCACTTCTCGGGGCTGGTGGTGCGGGGCATGACGGCGATGAACGGGACGCCGATCAGCTTGGCGAAGTACGCCTCGGAGACCGCGGTCGAACCGCTGGACGCCTCGATGACGGGCGCGCCGGGACGGATCCAGCCGTTGCACAGGCCGTAGAGGAAGAGGGAGCGGGCGAGCCGGTGCTTGAGGCTGCCGGTCGGGTGGGTCGACTCGTCCTTGAGGTACAGGTCGATGCCCCAGCTCTCGGGCAGCGGGAAGCGCAGCAGGTGGGTGTCGGCCGAACGGTTCGCGTCCGCGTGCACCTTGCGGACGGCCTCCTTGAGCCAGGACCGGTAGCCGGGGTCGCTGCGGTCGACGTCGATGGTGGCCATGGGGCTGGTGGTGCTGGTCATGCGTGCCTGCCTCTTCTCGTGGTGCGCGTCGGGGTGGCCGCGGGGTGCCCGGAGGGATTGCCGGAAGGGCTTGCCCACTGACCGACAATACCGCTCTCACCTGGGCAAACGTTCCCTTTGAGATTCCATAGGAGTGCCTTGCAGACGGCGTGTGGGGAGGCGTGGCGCGGGCGGTTCTGGTGCCGGTGACGACGGCCCGGCACACTGGGAGGAGGCAGTCTGCGCGAAGGGGGCGGAGCCCATGTCCGAAGCCGTTACCGAGCCCGAGCCGGAGCCCGAGTTCACGGCCACGGGGGTACGCATCGACCGCTGGCCCCGGTCGTTGACGCGCGCCGGCGAGGTCCGCATCGAGGACGGCCGGCTGTCCCTCCTGACCAGCTACGGCAGCGAGATCGACAGCGCCCCGCTGGGTACGGTACGGGCGGGCCGCCCGTGGTTCGCGAAGCCGGACGAGGCGGTGGCGACGGTGAACGGCACGCGCTACCGGATCTCGGGCTCGGGGCGCCTCCTAGAGGCCCTGAAGAAGGCGAAGACCGGGGGCTGAGGGGGAGCCGAGTCGGGGACTGACATGGGGCTGACATGGGGCTGACCTGCGGCGGGTCGCCGCGAGTTGCGGCGCTTTCACCACTGGTTCACGCTGGAACCACCTCACCGAGGGTTTACCGGCGGTGACGCTGCGAACCAGCCACCGTCCTGCTACACCGCATGACAGATCCGAATCTCCGTCTTCTTCCGGACCTCACTTCGGGGAGTCGCAGCCGTGATCAGCGAGCCCAGCAGGTATTGGACGGTGGAGCTACAGGCCCAGCCGTCGCGGATCGGTCAGGTCCGCAGGATCGTCTCGGCGCATCTGCGCCACTGGCAGCTCGATGCCTTGATAGAGCATGCCTCGCTCGGTGTCACCGAGCTCCTGACCAATGTTCACCGGCATGCCCAGCCGGACAAGATGTGCACGGTCGAGGTCGAGCTGCTGCTCGACCGCCTCACCGTCTCGGTCCGCGACAACGACCCCCGGTTCCCGGACCTTTGCGAACCGGGCGACAGCGGGGACGAGTTCGCCACCTCGGGCCGCGGCCTCGCCATCGTCGAGGCGCTCAGCGAGAGCTGGGGCGTCCGCCCGCACGACTCGGGCAAGATCGTCTGGTTCACCCTCCAGGCCCCGCCTTCCCCCGTCGCCCTCGCCCCACTCGCCCACACCGTCTACGGCGCCACGACGGCCGGCCCGTTCACCGGCCGCGACCTGGAGACGGTCCCGTTCGGCGAGATGGAGGATCCGTTGCACGCGCCGGCGGCGGGTCGGTCGGTACTGGCACGCTGAGGGGGCGGCCTGGTCGGGGGGCGGGCCCGGGATATCGGATCCAGGATCTCGGACCCGATATCCAGCCTCTCGGATCGAGCCTCTCGGATCCCGGATCCAACCTCGCGGATCCCGGATCCAACCTCGCGGATCCCGGATCCCGGATTACGGATCCCGGATCCTGGATCCCCGGCCCGTCACTCCGTCGCTATCGCCCGCAGCACGTCCAGGCGGGCCGCCCGCCGTGCCGGGCGCCAGCCGGCGACGGCGCCGGCGGCGAGACCGACCAGGGCGACGACCGCCAGTCGGGCGGGCGGCAGCGCGAAGACGAACGCGCTGTCCGACGAGCCGTCGGAGGCGCGCACCAGGACCCAGCCGAGGAAGGCGCCGAGCACGAGCCCGCCGGCCGTGCCGAAAGCGGCGACGAGGACGGACTCCCAGCGGACCATGGCCCGCAGCTGACGACGGGTCTGACCGACGGCGCGCAGCAGGCCGAGTTCGCGGGTGCGCTCGTGGACGGCGAGGGTGAGGGTGTTGGCGATGCCGAGCAGGGCGATGAGGACGGCGAGGGCGAGCAGCGCGTAGACGAGCGTGAGCATCATGTCGATGCCGGCCGCCGAGGACCGGGCGTACTCGGCGCGGGTCTGGACCTCGGGGTTGCCGTAGCGGGCCGCGACGCGTTCGACGGCTTGCTCGCCCGCGTCGGCGGAGACGCCGTCCTTGAACGTGACGGCGACCAGCCGGTCGGCGTCCTGGGTGTGGTGCGGGGCCCAGGCCTGGCGGGTGAGGAGGTAGTCGCCGGCGAGGTCGGCCCGTTCGTAGACGGCCTTGACGGTGAAGGTGTGCCGGGTGCCGTCGGTGAAGGCGAGTTCGGCCGTGCGGCCGGGGGCCAGCCCGGTCTTGGTGGCCTCGTCGGCGGCGACCGCGATCCCGTCCGCGCCGAGCGCGCCGAGTGAGCCCCGTACCGTACCGAGGTCGAAGGTGCGGGCGAGCGCGGCCGGGTCGGTGACGGTCAGGGCGCGGCCCCGGCCGTCGACCTCGGCGATGCCCTTGCCCAGGCCGACCGCCGTGTCCACCTCGGGCAGCGCGGCCACGGCGGGCGCGAGGTGCGGGCTCAGCCCGCTGCCGCCCGCGCCGAACGACGGGGCGCTGACGGCCACGTCGCCGGCGAAGGACCGCGAGACGGTGTCGTCCATGGTCGCCTTGAGCGATGCGCCGAAGACGGTGAAGAGCGAGACGACGGCCACGCCGATCATGAGCGCGGTGGCGGTGGCGGCGGTGCGCCGGGGGCTGCGCAGCGCGTTGCGGCGGGCGAGTGCGCGGGTGGTGTCGCGCAGCGGGCCGCCGAGGGCCCGAATCGCGTACGAAGAGGCAACCGGGCCCAGGACGACGAACGCGACGAGTGCGAGCACCGCCCCGGTTCCCGCGAGCCACAGCGACGGGGTGGCCAGGACGCCGGCGAGGACCAGGGCCACGGCGAGGACGAGCAGTCCCGCTCCGGCCGCGGTACGGGTGCGGGAGGCGGCCGGGTCGTCGACCGCGGTCTCGCGCAGGGCGGCCAGGGGTGCGGTGCGCCCGGCGCGGACCGCGGGGAGCAGCGCCGAGCCGGTGCAGACGGCGAGGCCGACGGCGAACGGCAGCCCGAGCGACGTCCCGCTGATCACCAGGTCCCCGTCGGGGAAGGGGAATCCCACGGCCGGGAAGAGGGCCTGGAGGCCGGCCGCGATGCCGATGCCGCCGAGCAGTCCGGCCGCGGAGGCGAGGAGCGCGACGGCGACGGCCTCGGTGAGGGTCATGGTGACGACCTGGCGGCGTGCGGCGCCGAGGGCGCGTAGCAGGGCGTTCTCGCGGGTGCGCTGGGCGACGACGATGGCGAAGGTGTTGTGGATGGAGAAGACGGAGACGAGCAGGGCGATGCCGCTGAACACCAGCAGGAAGGTGGTGAAGAGGTCGAGGAAGCGACCGGAGATCATCTCGTTGCTCTCGTCGGTGGCCTGCTGTCCGGTGATGGCCTCGACGCCGTCGGGGAGTGCGGGGGTCAGTGCGTCGACCAGGGCCTGCTGGGAGGTGCCGGGGCCGGCCCGGACGAGGATGTCGGTGGCGGCTCCGGGCTTCGGGGTGAGGTACTTCTCCGCGTCGGCGCGGGTCAGGCCGGTGTAGGTGACCTGCCCCATCCCGTCCGCGCCGCCGAACGTGGCGAGGCCGACGACCGTGACGCGCACCGGGTCGGGGGTGCGCAGGACGGTGGTGGAGCCGATGGTGAGGTGTCCGGCCTTGGCGGCGGCGCGGTTGACGACGGCCTCGCCGGGCTTCTGCGGGGCGCGGCCTTCGGCCAGGGCATACGGGTTGAGCTTCGGATCCTGGATCCAGTTGCCCGCCAGGGTGGGCGGGCCCTGGCCGCCGATCGGTTTGCCGTCGGCACCGACGAGCTGACCCGCGCCCTCGATGCGCGGAACGACGGCGGCGACTCCGGGGATCTGGGCGACGCGGTCGGCGAGGGAAGCGTCGACCGGGCTGCGGGTGCCCTGCGCCTGCCCCGCGACGGTGACCACGTTCGTGCTGCGGACGACGGCGTCGGTGCCGCTGTTGGCGTCGGCGAAGAGGGTGCCGAAGCTGGCTCGCAGGGTGTCGCCCATGACGAGGGTGCCGGTGAGGAAGGCGACGCCGATCAGGACGGCGGCGAAGGTGCCGAGGAAGCGCCGGCGGTGGGTACGGAGGGAGGCCAGGCTGAGGCGCAGGGTGGTGGGGATCCTGGATCCAGAAGCCGGGATGTCGGATCCAGGATCCCGGATGTCGGGTCCGAGCTTCGGGATCTTGGATCCAGGAGCGGAAATATTGGATCCCGTCGCCGGGGTATTGGATCCAATCGCCGGGATGTTGGATCCAAGATCTGATTCGGGCCGAGTCATGTCACCGCTCCCCTGCTGTCGAGGGACTTCATCCGGTCCAGAACGAGATCGGATGTCGGATTTTGGATCCGATCCACCAGGCGCCCGTCCGCGAGGAACACCACCTCGTCGGCGTGCGCGGCGGCCACCGGGTCGTGGGTGACCATCACCACGGTCCGGCCGGTGCTCCGCACCGTGTCGCCGAGCAGCCGCAGCACCTCCTCTCCCGAGCGGGAGTCGAGATTGCCGGTCGGTTCGTCGGCGAACACGACGTCCGGGCTGCCGGCGAAGGCGCGGGCCACGGCCACCCGCTGCTGCTGGCCGCCGGAGAGCTGGCTCGGCCGGTGGTGGAGCCGGTCGCGCAGGCCCACCGCGTCGATGAGGGAGTCGAGCCGTGCCGGGTCGGGGGCGGCGCCCGCGAGGTCGAGGGGCAGGGTGATGTTCTCGGCGACGGTCAGGGTCGGGAGCAGGTTGAAGGCCTGGAAGACGAAGCCGATGCGCTCCCGCCGCAGCAGGGTGAGGCGCCGGTCGTCGAGGGCGGAGAGGTCGGTGTCGCCGATGAGGGCGGAGCCGGAGGTGAGGGTGTCGAGGCCGGCGGCGCAGTGCATCAGGGTGGACTTGCCGGAGCCGGAGGGGCCCATGATGGCGGTGAAGCGGCCGGCCGGGAAGTCGACGCTCACCCCGTCCAGGGCCCTGACCTCGGTGTCGCCGCCGCCGTAGACCTTCACGGCGTCGACGACACGGGCGGCGGCGGGGCGGGCGTCGGCTCGCAGTGCGGTGGTGGTCATGCCCGCCGCCTCTTGTCCTCGGAGGGACGACGGCCGAACTGCTCCTCAAGGACGGTCAGCCGGCGCCAGTACTCGTCCTCGTCGATCTCGCCGGCCGCGAAGCGGTGACCGAGCAGTGCGATCGGCGACTGCTCGTCGACCGCGGAGGCGCCCGGACCGCCGAAGCCGCCCGGACCACCGGGACGGCCCCAGCCGAAGCGGCGGCGGCGCACGACCGTGACCACGGTGACGATCACGGCCGCCCAGACGAGCGGGAAGAAGAGGATCCACGGGCCGGGGCCCGCGTAGGCGAGGGTGTTCATGTCGGTCAGCTCCTCGGATGCTGCTGCCTGTCGGGGTGGTTCGTGATGGTTCGAGACTCGCTCGCGAAGGGGCCCCAAGTCGTCGTACGGCCAGCGGCTTCGCGCGTACGACAGGGGGAGTACAAGGGCCCGGGGCGACTGCTCCTCGGCCGGCTTCCGACTCGACCGGCTTCCGACTCGGCCTGCTGGACTCCGGCCCTCGACGCTGTACCTACTGGTATGTACAGTGAGAGTCATGAGCGCGAGCGCGTCCGAGCGACTGATCGAGGCCACCCGTGACCTGCTGTGGGAGCGGGGCTACGTCGGCACCAGCCCCAAGGCCATCCAGCAGGCGGCGGGTGCCGGCCAGGGCAGCATGTACCACCACTTCACCGGCAAGCCCGACCTCGCCCTCGCCGCGATCCGCCGCACCGCCGAGGAGCTGCGGGCGGCGGCGGAGGCGGCGCTCGGCGGGCCGGGACCGGCGTACGCGCGCATCGAGGCGTATCTGCTGCGCGAGCGGGACGTGCTGCGCGGCTGCCCGGTGGGGCGGCTGACGATGGACCCGGACGTGATCGCCAGCGCCGAGCTGCGCGCGCCGGTCGACGAGACGCTCGACTGGCTGCGCGACCGGCTCGCCGGAATCGTCCAGGAGGGCCTGGACAGCGGGGAGTTCAGCGGTCCGCTGCGCGCCGAGGAGGTCGCCTCGACGATCGTCGCGACCCTGCAGGGCGGTTACGTCCTGGCCCGCGCAGCCGGCTCCCCCGCCGCTTTCGACACCGCCGTACGCGGTCTGCTCGCGCTGCTGTCCGCCCGTACCGACCGCTGACCCGCCGGAACCCCGGCTGCTGATCCGAACACAGGGCCGGCCGCCGCCCCCGACCGCCGTCCCGACCCACTCATGCGACCTCAGGAGCCCGTCCCATGCACGCCATGCAGTACGACATCACGCTTCCCGCGGACTACGACATGGGGATCATCCGCGAACGGGTCGCGACCCGGGGCCATCTGCTCGACGACTTCCCCGGCCTCGGCATCAAGGCCTATCTGATGCGCGAACGGGCCGACGGCTCGCCGGTCAACCAGTACGCGCCGTTCTATCTGTGGGCGAGCGCCACCGGTATGAACTCGTTCCTGTGGGGCCCAGGTTTCCAGGGCATCGTGAACGACTTCGGGCGGCCCGTCGTGCAGCACTGGACGGTGCTCGCGTACGACGAGGGCCCGGCCGCCGCGTCCGCGCCGCGCACGGCGACGCGGACGCGCAGGCCCGTCCCCGCCCGTCTCGACCCGGCCGAGGCGGTCGAGAGGTCCCTGGAGCGGCACCTCGTCGAGGCGAAGGGCGACGGCGTGGTGGCCCGCGCCGTGGCCGTCGATCCGCGCCACTGGGAGCTGCTCACCTTCACCCTGTGGGCGGACGAGGGCGCGGCCGAGCCGAACGCCGACCGCTTCCAGGTGCTCCATCTGTCGGCCCCCGGCCGGACCGGAATCGTGCCCGGACGCCAGTGGTGAGCCAGTGAGGACGGCTCAGCGGAGGCGGACGGAGCGGCCGAGGCGGGCGGGTCAGCCGAGGCGGGCGGCGATGGCCCGGGCGCAGTCGAGGGACTCGGTGCGGGTGGTGTCGATCTCCAGGTCGTAGCTGACGCCCTGGTGGACCAGCTCGGCCTGGGCGGCGGCCATGCCCGGGACGCGGTCACCGCGGGCGATCTCGCGGCCCGCGGCGACGGCGCTGTCACAGCGGACGCCGACCCAGAGCACGTCGACGCCGTCGAGGGCCTTCCGCCAGCGTTCCTGGGAGGCCGCGCCGCCGAGGAAGACGTCGTCGATGACGACCCGGGCGCCGGCCCGGACCATGCTCGCGATGCCGGTGGTCCAGGCCGCCTCCAAGGCCCGGAACCTCTCCCCCACGATCACGCTGCCGTCGTCCGCGAACTCGATCCAGCCTTCGGCACCGCTTCCGTCGCGCAGCCGCGCGGGCAGCGCGTCGATGAAGGAGTCGCAGCCGAACGCGAGCCAGGGATCGGGGAGTACGGACTGGAGGCAGCGCACGATCCCGCTCTTCCCGGAGCTGGAACCGCCGTTGAGGATGATCACCTGAGTCGTCACGGGGTCACGGTAGGGCCGGCTCGGCTCCGTGAGAATCGAATTTCGCGACGGACGCGCGGGGCTGCGCTCAGTCGACCGGGACCAGGGTCAGATAGGCGATGCCGAGGATCGAGCGGTAGCCGAGCCAGGCGGCGCGCTGGCGGTCCACCCGGGCGCGGGTCTCGGGGGCGAGGGGGTGGTCGGGGTGGGCGGCGAGCCAGAGTTCGGCGGCGTGGCGGTAGCCGGACTCGAACTCCTCCCACTCCTCCAGGGTCGCCGTCTCCACCCAGGCCGGGCGGAATCCCTCCTCGATCGCGAGGTCGACGAGGGCGTCGAGCGGGAGGTGGTCGCCGGCCCGGGCGCCGGGCCACATCCGGGCGAGCTCGCTGTCGGTCGGGGTGCGCTCCCAGAAGCCCTCGCCGAGCAGTACGCGGCCGCCGGGCCGTACCAGCCTGCGCAGCTCGCGCAATGCGGCGCCCGGGTCGTGCGGCTGATCGGGGTCGAGCAGGGCGTGGCTGGAGCCGATGCACAGGACGGTGTCGGCGGGGCCACGGCCGGTGCCGCGCGCGGACTCCTCGGCGTACTCGACGCGTCCGGCCAGGCCCCGCTCGGTGGCGAGGCGCCGGCCGAGGGCGAGGTCGGCGCTGTTGATGTCGATGCCGACGCCGAGGGCGCCGGGGACGGCGGCCAGGACGCGCAGCAGGAACTCGCCCCAGCCGCAGCCGATGTCCAGGACCGTGCCGGGCGCGGCGGCCGCCAGGCGCTCGACGATCCGGGCGGCCCGGGCCTCGGAGAGCGGGCCGTGGAAGGTGAGTCCGGTGCCGAGCGGCGGCGGGCCGTCGGTGCGGGCGCTGTTCGGCGGATGATGGTCAACGTGGGTCACGGGAACGGACCCTAGTCGGCGTGCGTCGCTCCGCCCAGCGCTTTGAGGGGGTCGTCCAGGACCGGCTGCCAGGCGAGTTCGGCCGCGCCGACCAGGCTGTTGTGGTCGAGGGTGCAGGGCAGGATCGGTACGCCGCCGCTGCGGCCCCACAGGCTGCGGTCGGCGACCACGGCGCGCAGCCGGTTCGGGTCGGCGGCCAGGAGTTCGCGGTGCAGGCCGCCGAGGATGATCCGGTCGGGGTTGAGGATGTTGACGAGCCCGGCCAGGCCGAGGCCGAGCCGGTCGATCAACTCCTCGGTGGCGGCCCGTACTTCCGGCTCGTCGAGGTGGTCGCGCAGCAGGTCGCGGGCCTGCTGGAGGAGCGAGATCTCGGGTCCGGGAGCGCGGCCGGCGACGGTGAGGAAGGCGAGCGGGTCGGTCTCGACGTCGAGGCAGCCACGGGAGCCGCAGTGGCAGGGCCGGCCCTCCGGGTTGACGGTGAGATGGCCGACCTCGAGCGCGAGGCCCGAACTGCCGGTGTGCAGGCGCCCGTCGAGGACGAGCGCGCCGCCGACTCCGCGGTGCCCGGTGGCGACGCACAGCAGGTCCCGGGCGCCCCGGCCGGCGCCGTGGCGGTGCTCGGCGAGGGCGGCGAGGTTCACGTCGTTGCCGGTGAAGGCGGGGCCCTCGATGCCGGCGGCGCGTACCTGCTCGGCGAAGATCTCCCGTACCGGCGCACCAGCCGGCCAGGCCAGGTGGAGCGGGTTGAGGGCGGTGCCCTCCGGTTCGGCCACCGCGGAGGGCGCGGCCAGCCCCGCGCCGACGCAGCGGCGTCCACTGGCCCTGAGCAGCGCGGCCCCGGCCTCGACGACGGCCCCGAGCACCTGGGCCGGGTCCTCGGAGACGGTGACGCAGCCGGGCGCGGTGGCCACGATGGTGCCGCCGAGTCCGACGAGCGCGGCCCGGAAGCCGTCGGCGTGGACCTGGGCGGCGAGCGCCACGGGGCCGTTCTCGGCCACCGTGAGGCGGTGCGAGGGGCGGCCCTGGGAACCGGCTGCGGCCCCCGGGTTTGAGTCGACGCGGATGAGGCCGAGCGCCTCCAGCTCGGCGGCGACGGCTCCGGCGGTGGCCCGGGTGACACCGAGTTCGGCGGTGAGCACGGCGCGCGTCGGTGCCCTGCCCGTGTGCACCAGCTCGAGGGCGGGTCCGAGCGCGCTGCGCCCTCTGTCCAGCCGTGTCCGGGTCGTCGTCGCCTTGCCGTTCATGCTGGCGAGTCTCCCATGATCGCCCCACCCGGGTCCCCCGCCACCCGCCATTGGCCGGGTCCCGCCCCTGCCCGGGACGGAGACGAACGGGGCCGCGCGGCGCGTTCCCTCCAGGTGCACGGTTCCGGTCACCTGGCCGCCGGCATCGCGGCCCGGAGGTGTTGGACGGCGGAGATCCCGTAGATGAGATCCCGGACACAGCATCCCGGATACGAAATCCGGGATAAACGATCTCGGATACGAAATCCAGGAGGCGGGATCCCGGATACGAAATCCAGGAGGCCGGATCCCGGATACGTGATCCGGGAGGCGGGATCCCGGATACGTGATCGCGGACACGGAGTCCGGGAGACTGGATCCGGGATACGAAATCCCGGGGAGACGGCAACGAACGGAGTGGGCTGTGGCACGACCGCGGGTGGGTGTGGCGGTGCTGACGATGGGCACGCGACCGAAGGAGCTGCGGGCGCTGCTCGACTCCGTCGCCATGCAGGACGAGCCGCCGGCCCGCGTGGTCGTGGTCGGCAACGGCGCCGGGTCGCTCGCCGAGCTCCCGGACGGCGTCCACGGGGTCGAGCTGCCGGAGAACCGCGGGGTGTCGGGTGGCCGGAACGTGGCCATCGAGACGCTCCGGGCGTTCGGTGACGTGGACGTGCTCGTGGACCTGGACGACGACGGGCTGCTCGTCGACGAGGACGTGTTCCGCCGGCTCGCCGACCTGTACGAGGCGGAGCCGGCGCTCGGCATCGTCTCCTTCCGCATCGCCGACGAGAACGGCGAGACCCAGCGCCGGCACGTGCCCCGGCTCGGCGCGAAGGACCCGATGCGCGGCGGCGAGGTGACCACGTTCCTCGGCGGCGGCCACGGCCTGTCGATGCGGATGCTCGACGAGGTCGGCGGCTGGCCGGAGGAGTTCTTCTTCACGCACGAGGAGACCGACCTCGCCTGGCGGGCCCTCGACGCCGGATGGACCGTCCGGTACGAGCCGGGCCTGCTCCTCCAGCACCCGAAGACCAGCCCGGCCCGGCACGCCGTCTACTACCGGATGACCGCGCGCAACCGCGTGTGGCTAGCCAAGCGGAACCTGCCGGCCCCGCTCGTCCCCGTCTACCTGGGCGTCTGGACCCTGCTCACCCTGGCCCGCACCCGCTCGGCGCCGGGCCTGCGCGCCTGGTTCGCCGGCTTCGCGGAGGGCGTGCGCCGGCCGGGCGGCGCACGGCGCCCGATGCGTTGGGCGACGGTCTGGCGGATGAGTCGCCTCGGCCGCCCGCCGGTCATCTGAACGATCCTCCGGCTTACGCACTCCGGTCTCCGAACAGCGAAGGTGGTCGTGCCCCGACGGGCACGGCCACCTTCGCCGTTTCCGGGACGACGGCGGGACGACGACGGGACCACGACCGGACCACGACGGGACCACGACGGGAGCACGACGCGGCACCGACGGGACACCGACCGCGCGGGCCCGGCTTGTATCCAGCCCCGGGCCACCCCTATCCTGACTTTGTGCCGCTACTAAACAAAGTCCAGCTGCCCGTATCGGGGGGATCCCGCGGAGACACCGCGCCCCTCCCCCTGACCCGCCTCCGCTCCGCCCTGACCCTCTTCTTCGCCCTCGACGGCTTCCTCTTCGCCGGCTGGGTGGTCCGCATCCCGGCCATCAAGCAGCAGACCGGCGCGTCCGCCGGCGACCTCGGCCTCGCGCTCCTGGGCGTGTCCGCCGGAGCCGTCGTCACCATGACGCTCACCGGCCGGCTCTGCCGCCGCTACGGCAGCCACCCGGTGACCGTCGCCACCGCCGTCCTGATGTCGCTCTCCCTCGCCCTGCCGCCGCTCACCCGCTCCCCGCTGGCGCTCGGCCTGGTCCTGCTGCTCTTCGGCGCCGCGTACGGAGGCATCAACGTCGCCATGAACAGCGCGGCCGTCGACCTCGTCGCCGCGCTGCGCAGGCCCGTGATGCCGAGCTTCCACGCGGCCTTCAGCCTCGGCGGCATGCTGGGCGCCGGACTCGGCGGGCTGGTCGCCGGGAGCCTGTCGCCCACCGCGCACCTGCTCGGCCTGACGTTCGCGGGGCTGCTGCTGACCGCCGCGGCCGGGCCCGTACTGCTCCGCCACCCCTCCCCCGCCCCGCCCGAGTCGCTGCCCGCGCGTACGGACGCAGGACGGCCTTCCGGGTCCCGTCGCGCGGTCCTCGTTTTCGGGGTGATCGCGCTGTGCACGGCGTACGGGGAGGGCGCGCTGGCCGACTGGGGCGCCCTGCACCTGGCGCAGGACCTGCGGGCGCACCCGGGGGTGGCGGCGGCCGGGTACTCCCTCTTCGCCCTCGCCATGACGGCCGGCCGGCTCTCCGGCACGGCGCTGCTCGAACGGCTCGGGCAGACCCGCACCCTGGTCGCGGGCGGGCTCACCGCCGCCGCGGGCATGCTGCTCGGGGCGCTCGCGCCGACCGTCTGGGCCGCGCTCCTCGGCTTCGCCGTGACCGGGCTCGGCCTGGCCAACATCTTCCCCGTCGCCGTCGCCCGCGCGGGCGCCCTCGCCGGACCCGGCGGTGTCGCCGCCGCCTCGACGCTCGGCTACGGCGGGATGCTGCTCGGGCCGCCGGCCATCGGCTTCCTCGCCGACTGGTTCTCGCTGCCGGCGGCGCTCACGACGGTCGCGGTGCTGGCCGCCGGAGCCGCCGTCATGGGGTACGCCTCCCGCGGGGCCCGGGTGCCCGCCGTCGGCTGACGGGTGCCCGCCGTCGGCTGACAGGCGCGCGCCGCCCCGGAGTTCGAGCCGCGGAGGGCTCCTCACGGCCATAATCCGCATCATGGACAATCTGAGCATCGACCGGCACATCGACGCGCTCGACGCGGCGGGCAAGGCCCTCGTGGCGGCCGCCGCCGCGGCCGGGCCCGACGCGGAGGTCCGGACCTGCCCCGGCTGGCGGGTCCGCGATCTGCTGCGGCACACCACGACGGTCCACCGCTGGGCCACCGCCCTCGTCGCCGAGCGCCGCACCGAGGGCGGGCCGGCCGCCGCCGAGACCGACCTCGACGGCGACGCGCTCCTCTCCTACGTCCGCGAGGGGCATGAGCGGCTCGTCGACACGCTGCGCTCGGCCCCCACCGACCTGGAGTGCTGGACCTTCCTGCCGGCGCCGTCACCGCTCGCGTTCTGGGCGCGGCGCCAGGCGCACGAGACGACGGTGCACCGGGCGGACGCCGAGTCGGCGCTCGTGGGCGAGCCGGGTTTCGGGCCGGTGGACCCGGCGGTCGCCGCCGACGGCATCGACGAACTCCTGCGCGCCTTCCACGCGCGCGACCGCAGCCGGGTGCGTACGGCGGAGCCGCGCACCCTGCGCGTACGGGCCACGGACACCGGCGACGTGTGGACCGTACGGCTGTCGCCGGAGGCGCCGCGGACGGAGACGACCGCCGACGGGCCGGCCGACTGCGAGCTGAGCGGGCCCGCCGACCGGCTCTACCTGACGCTGTGGAACCGGCTGCCGCAGGACGCGGTGACCGTGGCCGGGGACGCGTCGCTCGCCCGGCTGTGGCGGGACGAGTCGGCCATCACCTGGTCGTAGGGCGGAAGTCGCGCGAGTCGCGGAGGTCCCGGCCCATCAGCCGAGCCGGCCAGGACCGGACCGGCCTCGTAAGCCGAGCCGGCCGGGACCGGACCGGCCTGGTCAACCGAGCCAGCCCGGACCGGACCCGGCCCATCAGCCGAGCCGGCGAGGACCGGACCGAGCCCGTCAGCCGAGCCAGCCGGGGCGGACCAGGCCCGACTCGTAGGCGAGGACGACGAGTTGGGCCCGGTCGCGGGCGCCGAGCTTGACCATCGTGCGGCTCACATGGGTCTTGGCGGTGAGCGGGCTGACGACGAGACGGCGTGCGATCTCCTCGTTGGACAGGCCGAGGCCGACGAGGGCCATCACCTCCCGCTCCCGGTCGGTGAGCGGGGAGAGCGACGCGGCCGCCCCGCCGGCCGGCGGCCGGGAGCGGGCCGCGAACTCCTCGATGAGCCGGCGGGTCACGCCGGGCGAGAGCAGCGCGTCGCCGGCCACCACCGCCCGTACGGCGCGCAGGAGTTCGTCGGGTTCGGTGTCCTTGACGAGGAAGCCCGAGGCACCGGAGCGGATGGCCTCGAAGACGTACTCGTCGAGTTCGAAGGTGGTCAGCATGACCACCTTCACCGCGCCGAGCTCCGGGTCGGCGGTGATCAGGCGGGTGGCGGCGAGGCCGTCCCGGCGCGGCATGCGGATGTCCATCAGGACGACGTCCGGGCGCAGTTCGCGCACCCGCGCCACCGCCTCCTCGCCGTCGGCGGCCTCGCCCGCCACCTCGATGTCCGGCTGGGCGTCGAGGAGGGCGCGGAAGCCCGCCCGTACGAGCGACTGGTCGTCGGCCAGCAGGACGCTGATCACGGGGCTCGCGGGGTTCACGGAGCTCACGGGGACTCCTCGGGGCGGAGCGGCAGGCTTGCGTGCACCCGGAAGCCGCCGTCGGGCCGGGTGCCCGCCTCGATGGTGCCGCCGAGGGCCGCGGCCCGTTCCCGCATGCCGGCGAGTCCGTGGCCGCTGCCTCCGGCGTCGTCGCCGGTGGCCGGGCCCTCGTCGTCGATCCGCAGGTCGAGCGCGGCCGGTCCGTAGCCGACGACGACCCGTGCGGTGCGCGAACCGGAGTGGCGCACCACGTTCGTCAGTGCCTCCTGGACGATCCGGAAGGCGGCGAGTTCGGTACCGGGCGGGAGCCGGCGGCGCCGGCCCTCGGTCCCGGTCGTCACGGTGAGTCCGGCGGCCGCGGCCTGCTCGACGAGTTCGGGGAGCCGGTCGAGGCCGGGCGCGGGGGCGCGGGGCGCGTCACCGGGGGCGCGGAGGGTTTCGAGCACCTGCCGCACCTCGCCGAGCGCCTCCTTGCTGGCCGCCTTGATGGTGGTGAGGGCGGTACGGGCCTGGCCCGGGTCCGAGTCGAGGAGGGCGAGGCCGACGCCGGCCTGCACGTTGATCACGGAGAGGGAGTGGGCGAGGACGTCGTGCAGCTCGCGGGCGATCCGCAGCCGTTCCTCGTCCGCCCGGCGCCGCTCGGCGGCGGCCCGCTCGGCGCGCTCCTTCGCCCACTGCTCGCGGCGGACGCGGACGAGTTCGGCGGCGGCGAGGATCGCCACCACGAAGGCGGCGGCCGGGAGTTCCTGGCCCCAGGGGGCGGGGCCGTCGCCGTCGGGCGGCAGATAGCGGTACAACCAGTGGGCCAGGAGCAGGTGCCCCGCCCAAAGGCCGCCGAGCGCCCACCAGGCGGCGTGCCGGTGCCCGTGCACGACGGCGGCGAAGCAGGCGACCGCGACGACGACGAAGACCGGGCCGTACGGGTATCCCGCGGCCAGGTACGCCAGCGTCACCGCCGACACGCCGAACACCACCGGGACGGGCCGGCGGTGACGCAGCAGCAGCGCGGCCGCGTCGAGCACGAGCAGCGTCCGGCCGAGCGCGTCGAGCGCGACCCGGTCGGGCTGGTTGTGGGCGGCGAACCCGGAGCCGACGAGCACGAAGACGGCCACCGCGACGGTCGACGGCCACGGCAGCCCGCCGCGCCGCTCGTACCTCCGCCGCTCCCAGCGCCCGCCGCGCCGCTCGTGACCGCGCCGCTCCCAGCGCCCGCCGCGACGGCGCCCGGGCCTGCGGCGCCACGGCCCGTACTCGTCCGGCGGCCCGGGGCTGCCGGGGGCCGGGGTGCGGGTCGGCTGTTCGTCCATGCGGCCACGCTAGACCGGGGCGGGGCGCGGTGGCGTCAGCCGGGCGGGGTGGTCACCCGTACTCCACGGGGAGTACGGGGGGTGGGAGTACGGCTCCGAGGGCGCGGGTACGGGAGAGGTGGCCGCCGAAGGGACGGCGCCCGCGACGGCGCCCGGGCGCCATCACGGCTTGGGCAGCAGCCCGACCTCGCGGCCGAGGCGTTCCGCGGCGGTCGCGAAGAACGTGTCGCGGTCCTCGATGACGTTGTTGAACTGGCCGAACAGCTCGAAGGAGATCAGCCCGAACAGCTCGGCCCAGGCGCAGACGAGGGCGATGGCGAGGGCCGGGGGGAGGTCGGGGGCGAGGTCGGCGGCGAGGCGCTCGGCCTCGGGGCGGAGGCCGGCCGGGAGCGGGGGCGGGGCGATGCCCTTGTCGTGGTAGGCGGCGCGGGCGATGGAGACGAGGACGAGTCCGCCGCGGGCGGCGTGGTCGACGGTGTCCCGGGGTGCGGTGTAGCCGGGCACCGGAGAGCCGTAGATGAGGGCGTATTCGTGGGGGTTCTCGACGGCCCAGGCCCGGATCGCGCGGCAGACGGCGGTCCAGCGGGCGAGGTGGGCGTGCGGGTCGGCGGCCTCGGCGGTGGCGTGGGCCCGTTCGGCGGCGGCGCCGACGGCGTCGTAGGCGTCGATGATCAGCGCGGTGAGGAGGTCGTCGCGACTGGGGAAGTAGCGGTAGAGCGCGGAGGAGACCATGCCCAGCTCGCGGGCGACGGCGCGCAGGGAGAGCTTGGCGGCGCCCTCGGCGGCGAGCTGGCGGCGGGCCTCGTCCTTGATGGCGGCGGTGATCTCGATCCGGGCGCGGGCACGGGCTCCTTGAACGGCGGTCATGGAGAGCAGTCTGCCATGTTTCGGAGCAGCGCACTGAAACGAGAGCACCGCTCTTGCTTGAGAGCGCCGATCCGTGCACACTGTTCTCAAGCGAGAGCAGTGCTCACACTTCGGAGCAACGCTCACCCTTTACGCCCAGGAGGCTCCCGATGTCCGCTCAGCCCGCGCAGCCCGCCCAGCCCTCCGCCCACGTCATCAAGCCCGGCTGGTTCACGGTCAACGTCTTCAACCGCACCGTCGCCTGGCTGACCCGCCGCGGGTTCAGCGTCTGGGGCTCCCGGGTCCTCGCCGTGCGCGGCCGCAAGAGCGGCGAATGGCGCCGCACCCCCGTCAACCTGCTGACGGTGGACGGCGCCCAGTACCTGGTGGCCCCGCGCGGCCACGTCCAGTGGACCCACAACATGCGGGCCGCGGGCGGCGGCGAGCTGCACCTCGGCAAGCACGCGCAGCCCTTCACCGCCCTGGAGGTCGCGGACGACGACAAGCCGGTGATCCTCCGCGCGTACCTCAAGCGCTGGAAGGCCGAGGTCGGGGTGTTCTTCCAGGGCGTCGGGCCCGACTCCACCGACGAGCAGCTGCGCGCCATCGCGCCCAGGCACCCCGTCTTCCGCATCACCACGACCACCGCCGCCGCGAACGCGTGAGAGGGCGGTGCGGACCCGGTCCGCACCGCCCTCTCACCCGGGACCGGGGCCGCTCGGGCCCGCCCCGTACTGCTCACCCCGCCCCCGTACCGCTCAGGGAGTCTCGACGTCCCCGGCCTCGCCGGCGCCGTCGGCCTCGTCCTTGCGCGGGGTGACGCCCCGCCCCGCGGGACCGACGCCCGCCGAGGTGTCGATGCGGCGGTCGAGCATGTCGAGCGCGCGGTGCGCGAAGCCGTTGCCGCGCACAAGGCCGGCCAGTGTCGTCGAACCGCGCGTGATGTCCGAGAACGCCCGCCAGGCCGGCCGCAGCCCCGTGATCGCCGCGTGCAGCAGCCCCGGACGGCGCTCGAACACCGCGAGCATCCGGCGCCCGACGGCCATCTCCACGCCGAGCCCGGCCTTGATGGCGAAGGCGTAGTTGAGCGCCTGCCGGCGCGTGTCCACGGCGTCGCCGGCCTCGGCGATCCGGACGGCCCACTCGCCCGCGAGCCGGCCCGAGCGCAGCGCGAACGAGATGCCCTCGCGGGTCCACGGTTCGAGCAGACCGGCCGCGTCGCCGCAGACCAGGACGCGGCCGCGGGAGAGCGGCGAGTCGTCGGTGCGGCAGCGGGTCAGATGGCCGGAGGAGATCGCCGGTTCGAAGCCCGCGAGGCCGAGCCGGGCGACGAAGTCCTCCAGATAGCGCTTGGTGGCGGCGCCCTCGCCGCGCGCCGAGATGACGCCGACGGTGAGCGTGTCGCCCTTGGGGAAGACCCAGCCGTAACTGCCCGGCAGCGGGCCCCAGTCGATGAGGACGCGGCCCTTCCAGTCCTCGGCCACCGACGCGGGCACCGGGATCTCGGCCTCCAGGCCGAGGTCGACCTGGCCGAGCTTGACGCCGACGTGCGCGCCTATCCGGCTGGCGCTGCCGTCGGCGCCGACGACGGCGCGAGCGAGGACGGTCTCGCCGTCGGCGAGGACGACGGCGACCGTGCGGCGGTCGGGCACGGCCGGGCCGTGCTGCTCGACCCGGCTCACGGTGACACCGGTGCGCAGCTCGGCGCCCGCCTTCTGGGCGTGCTCGACGAGCTGGGCGTCGAACTCGGGCCGGTTGATGAGCCCGAAGAGCATGCGCCGGGAGCGGCGGGTGCGGGAGAAGCGGCCGTTGTGCTGGAAGGTGACGGCGTGCACGCGGTCCTGCAGGGGCAGCTCGAAACCGGGCGGGAGCGCGTCACGGGACGGGCCGATGATGCCGCCGCCGCAGGTCTTGTAACGGGGCAGCTCGGCCTTCTCCAGGAGCAGCACCCGGCGTCCGGCGACCGCCGCCGCGTAGGCCGCGGAGGCGCCGGCCGGTCCGGCGCCGACCACCACCACGTCCCACACCTGCTGCCCCTCGGCCGGACCGTCCGGGCCGTTCGCCCCGGCTTCGGCCACGCCGTCCTCCGCCGCTCCGGCGTCTGCGTTCTCGCTGCTCACGATGTGCTTCTGCTCCTGATCCGACCGGTGGTTCCTGCTGTGATCGCATCCTACGGCTCGGTAGCTCCGGAGCGGGGCCCGGCCGTGTCGCCCTGCGCCGTAGGATCGGCCGTGCGTTCGCCGTACATCCGACACGGCGCCGTTCTGACAACGTCGCACCCACCAGGAGCGTGCCCCATGACCTCGAATCCGATCGCCGAGACCGTCGCGTCCCTGATGCCCCGCGCCAAGGCGGAGCTGACGGAGCTGGTGGCCTTCCACTCGGTGGCGGACGAGGCCGTCGCGCCGCGCAGCGAGTGCGAGGCCGCGGCGAACTGGGTGGCGGACGCGCTGCGCGCGGAGGACTTCCAGGACGTGGCGCTGCTCGACACGCCGGACGGTTCGCAGTCGGTGTACGGCGTGCTGCCCGGCCCGGCCGGTGCGCCGACCGTCCTTCTCTACGCGCACTACGACGTGCAGCCGATGCTGGTCGAGGCGGCGTGGGTGACCCCGCCGTTCCAGCTGACCGAGCGGGAGGACGGCCGCTGGTACGGGCGCGGTGCGGCCGACTGCAAGGGCGGCTTCATCATGCACCTGCTCGCGCTGCGCGCCCTGAAGGCGAACGGCGGGGTGCCGGTCACGGTCAAGATGATCGTGGAGGGCTCGGAGGAGCAGGGCACGGGCGGCCTGGAGCGGTACGCGGAGGCGCACCCCGAGCTGCTCACGGCGGACGCGATCGTGATCGGCGACGCGGGCAACTTCCGGGTGGGCCTGCCGACGGTGACGGCGACGCTGCGCGGCATGACGATGATCCGGGTGACGGTCGACACGCTGCAGGGCAACCTGCACTCGGGGCAGTTCGGCGGCGCCGCTCCGGACGCGCTCGCCGCGCTGATCCGGGTCCTGGACTCGCTTCGGGCCGAGGACGGTTCGACCGTCATCGACGGGCTGCCGGCGGACGCGGTGTGGGAGGGCCTGCAGTACCCGGAGGCCGACTTCCGGAAGGACGCGAAGGTGCTCGACGGGGTCGACCTGCCGGGCAACGGCACGGTCGCCGACCGCATCTGGGCGCGCCCGGCCGTGACGGTCATCGGCATCGACGCGCACCCGGTGGCGGGCGCGACGCCGTCGATCCCGGCCACGGCCCGCGCGCAGATCAGCCTGCGGGTGCCGCCCGGCCAGGACGCGGCGAAGGCGACGGAGCTGCTGTACGCGCACATCGAGAAGCACACGCCGTGGAACGCCCGGGTGAGCTTCGAGCAGGTGGGCCAGGGCCAGGCGTTCCAGGCGGACACGTCCAGCCCGGCGTACACCTCGATGGCCGAGGCGATGCGGATCGCGTACCCGGGCGAGGAGATGCAGACGGCCGGCATGGGCGGCTCGATCCCGCTCTGCAACACGCTGGCCGCGCTCTACCCGGAGTCGGAGATCCTGCTGATCGGGCTGAGCGAGCCGGAGGCACAGATCCACGCGGTGAACGAGTCGGTGTCGCCGCAGGAGCTGGAGCGGCTGTCGGTCGCGGAGGCGCACTTCCTGGTGAACTACGCGCGTTCGAAGCAGGGTTGATCGCGCCGACCGGACGACGGTCACGCTCTGGGCGGAACTCGCCCAGAGCGTAGACCGCTCCGGCAGGCGGGTCCGGCGCCGTACGTTCGCGGCATGGACCTCGTGGAGATCACTCCCCGCCTGCACATGCTGCGCTTCTCCGTCGGACAGGCGTACCTGTGGCGGGACGACACGGAACTGACCCTGATCGACGCCGGCTGGGCCGGTTCGGCGCAGGAGGTGGAGACGGCGCTGCGCGGCGCGGGCCTCGACCCCGCCCGGATCCGCCGGATCGTGCTCACGCACTGCCACCGCGACCACGTGGGCGCGGCACAGGAGCTCGCGGACCGCTTCGGCGCGGAGATCCTCGCGCACCCGCTGGACGCTCCGGTCATCCGTGGCGAACACCCCGTCCCCGAGCCGGACTTGCTCGACTGGGAACGACCCCTCTTCGAGCACGGCCTGACCACGCCGGAGGCCCCGCCGACCCGGGTGGACCGGGAGGTGTCCGACGGCGAGGAGCTGGGCTTCGGCGACGGCGCGGTGGCGGTGCACACACCGGGGCACACCCCCGGCTCGATCGCGGTCCATCTGCCGCGCCACGGCGTGCTGTTCAGCGGCGACACGGTGGCCTCGATCCCGGACGTCATGTTCGGGGTCTTCCACGTGAACCGTGCCGAGGCGCTTGTCTCGATGCGCCGGCTCGCGGAACTGCGCCCGTCGGTGCTGTGCTGCGGTCACGGCGAGCCGGTGACGGAGGACACGGCGGAGCGGTTGGCCAAGGCGGCGGCCCAGGGCGACCCGGGAACCGCCGGGGTGTGATCGACGTCCTCCCCCGTCGGACGGTCGACAGGGGGGTTCATGACGGGCGAGATCACATCCGGTGGTTCGGGCGACCCGGTGCGGGCACGGCGGCTGCGTCGGGCCGGGATCGGCGGCGGAGTGGTCGGCGGGCTTCTCGGCTGCGTGTTCATGCTGGTGGAGGGGTTCGGTACGGGCCTCGGCTGGTGGCTCGGGGCGCCGTCCGCGGTCTTCGGCGTCGTCGCCGGCACGGTGGTGGGGGCGAGGCAGGGCCGGGAGGACCGGGCCCACAAGGACGCCCTGGAGCCCAACGAGACGGTGCTCAACGCCTATCCGGTGTGGCCGGCTCCGGCGCCCGCCTGGAGCGGCCGCCGCGGCGGCGACCAGGCCGCGCCCCTGCAGCTGCACACCACCACCCGGCACCTCCAGCTCTGGGAGGGCACGACGCTGGTGTGGGCGCACGGCTGGGGCACGGTCCGGTGGGAAGCGGACGGGTCCGTGCTGCGCGTGCTGCACGGCGGGACGGAGATCGCCCGGCTGGAGGGGCCGGGGGGCGCCCCGGAGCTACCGCGGAACTTCTGCCAAGTGGCCGACCGGATCGCCGCCCGCTTCGGGCGGCGCCCGGGTCCGCCGGCCTGATCCGCCGACCTGGTCCGGCGGCCAGATCCGGCGGCGCGGTCCGTTGACCTGATCCGCCGACCTGATCCGGTGGCCCGGTCCGTTGACCTGATCCGCCGGCGTGGTCCGTCGGCCGATGGGCCGTGGACCGATGGCGCGGGTCAGCCCACCGGCACGCCCGCCTCCAGGTTGAGCACCGTGCCGCGTTCGCGCGCCCTGAGGGCCCAGCGGAGGCGGTGGTAGCGGACGGGCGGGAGGAGGTCGGCGGCCTCCTGTTCGGTGACGAAGCGCCAGCCGCGGAGTTCGGCGCCGGGCAGGAGGAGACGGGCCGCGTCGGCGGTGCGGAGGAGGCCGCCGTCGAAGAGGAGGCGGAGGCCGCCGTAACCCGGCGGCTGGGGGCGTTCCCAGTCGACGAGGAGGAGGCGGGGTACGGCTTCGAGGTGGAGGCCGATCTCCTCGGCGACCTCGCGCATGCCGGCCCGGGCGGGCGCTTCGCCCTGTTCGACGACGCCGCCCGGGAACTCCCAGCCGGGCTTGTAGGTGGGGTCGACGAGCAGGAAGCGGTCGTGCTCGTCGAAGAGCAGGACGCCGGCGGCCAGGGTCTCGCCGGTGGGCTCGGGCGTCTGGACGATGCCGCAGGGCGCGGCATGGCCGGCGGTGACGGCGTCGGCGACGGCGCGGGCGGTCTCGGCGGCCGTACGGGCGGAGTTGTCGACGGCGTAGGCGTCGGCGGCGAGCCAGCCGGCGAGGGCGGTGCGGTACGGCTCGATGTGGTCGAGACACCAGCGGCGCACCCGGGCGGCGGCGTCCGCCGCGCTCTCCCCCGAGCCGGGGCGTGGCACGGCGTCGGCGTCCGCGGGCGCCGACGCGTCGTGGGCGGCGCGGCTGTCGATGCGGTCGCGCAGGATCGTTTCGTCGGGAGTGAGCACGACGTGCCGCACCTGGATGCGACGGGCCGCGAGGCCGCCGAAGATCTCGTCCCGGTACTCCTGCCGGAGCAGCGTCATCGGGACGACCAGGACTCCGCCGACCTCGGCGAGCAGCGCGGCCGCGGTGTCCACGACCAGGCGGCGCCAGATCGGCAGGTCCTGGAAGTCGGTCACCTCCGCGAGACGTTTCTGCGGGAGCAGCAGGCGCAGGGCGCCGCCGGTGGACTCAGGGTCGTACAGCGTGCTGTTCGGGATCAGATCGACCAGTTCGCGCGCGGTGCTGGTCTTCCCCGCGCCGAACGCACCGTTGATCCAGACGATCACGATTCCCCCTCTGCGGTTGCCCCTGTGGGGTTGCCCCCTGTGGCTTGCCCGCACCACCCTGCCACGGAAACCCCCGGGGGCGGGCGGGGCGAACCGGCGCACGCGGGAGCGTCGGCGGAGGCGGTACGCGGCCGGACGCGCGCCCCTCAGGCGCCCCGCGTCCGGTGGCGTCCGCACCGTCGGCGCCGTCAGCTCCGTACCGGATCCCCCGCCCCGCGGCCGGCGGCGGCCGCGCCGAGCAGCCCGGCGTCGGTGCCGGTCAGCGCGGGGACGACGGTCAGGTCCCGGACGAAGGAGAGCGTGGCGTACGAGCGGAGGTTGCGGCGCAGCGGGGCGAAGAGGACCTCGCCGGCGCCCGCCACTCCCCCGCCGACGACCGCGATGTCGATCTCGACGAGGGAGGCGGTGGCGGCGATTCCGGCGGCGAGGGCCTGGGCGGCGCGTTCGAAGGAGGCGACGGCCACCGGGTCGCCCGCGCGGGCGGCGGCGGCCACCGCCGCTGCGGAGGTGTCGCCGTCGGGACCGGGGCGCCAGCCGTGGTCCAGGGCGCGGCGGGCGACGTACGGCCCGCTGGCGATGCGTTCGACGCAGCCGCGTCCGCCGCAGGCGCACGGGTCGCCGTCCAGGTCCACGCTGATGTGGCCGATGTGACCGGCGTTGCCGGTGGGGCCGGGGTGGACCCGCCCGTCGAGGACGAGGCCGCCGCCGACACCCGTGGACACGACGAGGCACAGCGCGTTGTCGTGGCCGCGCGCGGCGCCCAGCCAGTGCTCGGCGGCGGTCATGGCGACGCCGTCGCCGACGAGCGTGACGGGCAGTCCACCCGTGGCCCGCCGCACCCGCTCGACCAGCGGGAAGTCGCGCCAGCCGGGCACGTTGACCGGGCTGACGGTGCCGTTCGACGCGTCGACCGGGCCCGCGCTGCCGATGCCGACGGCACCGGCCGAGGCCCACTCCGGGGCCGCGGCCAGCTCCCCGAGAACGTCCGCCACCGCCCGCATCACCGTCTCGCCGTCCTCCTGCGCGGGCGTCGCCCGGCGGGCGCGGACGTGCACACGGCCCTCGGCGTCGACCAGCGCTCCGGCGATCTTGGTGCCGCCGATGTCGAGAGCGACGACGAGGTCAGTGCGCATGGGGCTCCGGGTCTCCGTGGGGCGGTGGGTGCGGCCTACAGTCTTCCGCACCAGTCTTCCCCGCTCTGACAACGTTGTCCAGGGCCTATGCTCGACAGCGACGAGATCGACATCCGCGCTGCGGCGTCGGTCCGGCAGCACCACGACCGCGCACCGACCCCGCACCGACGCATGACGGAGGAACCGCACACCGTGGCCGACATCGCCCGCCGCCCAGAGCACCGTTACGGCAATCGGCCCACGATGAAGGACGTCGCCGCCCGGGCGGGCGTCGGGCTCAAGACCGTCTCCCGGGTCGTCAACGGCGAGCCGGGCGTCACCCCCGACACCGAGCACCGGGTCCAGGAGGCCATCGAAGCGCTCGGCTTCCGTCGCAACGACAGCGCGCGGGTGCTCCGCAAGGGCCGCACCGCGTCGGTCGGCCTCGTCCTGGAGGACCTGGCCGATCCCTTCTACGGTCCGCTCAGCCGCGCCGTCGAGGAGGTCGCCAGGGCGCACGGCGCGCTGCTCATCAACGGTTCCAGCGCGGAGGACCCGGACCGGGAGCGAGAGCTGGCGCTCGCGCTGTGCGCGCGGCGCGTGGACGGACTGATCGTCATCCCGGCGGGCACCGACCACCGTTACCTGGAGCCGGAGATCCGCGCGGGCGTCGCCACCGTCTTCGTGGACCGCCCGGCGGGCCGCATCGACGCCGACGTCGTCCTGTCCGACAGCTTCGGTGGCGCCCGGGCGGGCGTGGCGCACCTGATCGCCCACGGTCACCGCCGCATCGGCTTCATCGGCGACCGGCCCCGCATCCACACGGCGACCGAGCGGCTGCGCGGCTACCGCGCCGCCATGGAGGAGGCCGGTCTCGACGTGGCCGAGGAGTGGGTGTCCCTCGGCACGACTGCCCCGGAGCGCGTGGCCGACGCGGTCGAGGCGCTGCTTTCCGGCCCGGAGCCGGTCACCGCGGTCTTCGCCGGCAACAACCGGGTCACCGTCACCGCCGTACGGGTCCTCGCCGGGCGCGAACGCCCCGTCGCCCTCGTCGGCTTCGACGACATCGAGCTCGCCGACCTTCTCGGCATCACGGTCATCGCCCAGGACGCGGCGGCCCTCGGCCGCACGGCGGCGGAACGCCTCTTCCGGCGCCTCGACGGCGCGGCCGAGGCGCCGGTGACGGTGGTCCTGGGGACGCGGCTGATCGCCCGCGGGTCGGGCGAGATCGCGCCACCGGCCGAGCGCTGACCCGACGGGCCGGCCCCTGCCCAGGGCTCCTCCTGCCGGGCTCGGGAGCCGGAATCGCCGCGCCCTCGACGGCCGTTCACCTCCTGTGGCGGCACGGGCGGCTAGCAGATGCGCAGTCCGTCGACCGGGCCTCCGGCCCCGCCGCCGCTCAGGTGCAGGACGCTGACGTACACGTTCGTGTTGCCGTCGTCGTCATCGGTCCTCGCCCACCAGCGGCTGCTGCGGCCCCCGTACGTCTCCGAGTGGTCCAGGTCCACCTGGCAGTAGAACAGCTGCGGCCCGGGCGCCACGGTGCCCATCTCGCCGCCGTCGTAGCGGGTGCTCGTCGCCGTCGACACCACCTGGCAGATCGACGAGGACCCGGAGGCGGTGCAGCCGCCGCTCGTCGCGGGCGGCGGGGGCGCGGCGGTGGTCGGGGCGGCGGTCGTGGTCTTGACGCCGGGGGTGCGGGCGGTGGCGCCGCCCGTCCGGGTGCTCGGCTCCGTACCGGAGGAACCGGGGGTGCCGCCCTCGTCGGAGGGTCGCCCCGAGGGTGTGCCGGCCGTGGCCGAACCGGCGTCGCCGGGGCGGCTGCTGTCGGCGGGGCCGGGGGTCTTGGTGGCGGTGGGACCGGCGGTGCCCGCCGGGTCGTCGAGCACCCGCCCCGGTTCGTCGCTCGCCGTACCGCCGGGCCGCTGCCCGCCGTCGGCCACCTGGTCGCCGGCCGTCCGGTCCATCAGCCCGTAGGTGACGCCTCCACCGACCAGTACCACCCCGGCCGCCACGGCCGCCGCGACGAGGCCGCGCCGCTTGGGACGAGCGGCGCTCCGTGCGGCCGCGCGCCCGGCGGCCCTGCCCGGCGCGGCCCCACGGCCTCCGTCGACGCCCACGGGCGCCAGGCCGGAGGCGTCGCCCGGCTGAACTTCCGCGGCCGGGGCGGTGCCCGATACCGGCGCCGCCTGCCCAGTCCCATAACCGGCTCCGTACCCGCCGTACGAGCCGGGCTCAACGCCCGGCGCCCCCGGTGCACCGGCAGGCGCACCGGCCCCCGCGGCCACCGCGGACGCTGCCGCCGCCCCGTACTCCCCGCCATAGCCGCTCATCGCCGGACCACCCGGACCGGCCGGACCGCCCGGGCCCGCCGCGCCCCCGGAACCGGGCGCGTACGGCCCAGCCCCACCTGGCGTACCGAATTCCACCGCCGCCGCACCCGCAGGCGGCCCGAAACCGCCGCGGGGTTGTTCCCCCGGCCCGTACGACACCCCGCCGTCCGCCGCCCCCACCGGCGGCCCGAAGCCTCCGCCCGGCGCACCGCCCGGCGCGGCCTCCGTCACCGCGGCCACCAGCCGCGCCGCCTCCGC